>JARROU010000182.1:0-3263 GCA_037383585.1 Campylobacterales bacterium
CAGCACAGCTACCGCAATATGGCACTGTTCACGCTGGCCGTCTCCCTGATCGCGGTCGTGTTGTTCATTGCTCTGCTCAAACAGGACTTCAAACGCCTCAGGCGCCTCAGCGAAAATGTGCTTTCCTACGACCCGGCCAAACGCGAATTCCCCGTGACGCGGAGCGATCAGAACGATGAAGTCGGCATTATCCAGAACGCCATCATCAAGATGGTCGACAAGCTCAATGCGTATGCCGGCGAGCTGGATGAGGCGAACAAGGACCTGGAAGAAAAGATCTTCTCAAGGACCCGGGAACTTGAGATCGCCAACGAGCAGCTCGAGAAACTCTCACTGACCGATACCCTCACAGGTCTGCCGAACCGCCGTCATTTCGAGCAGCAGTACGCGCAGATATGGGAGATCGCCAAACGCAACGGCATGACCCTCTCCATCGTGATCTGTGACATCGACTTTTTTAAAAAAATCAACGATACGCACGGACACCTGGTCGGAGACGCTGTTCTCAAGGAAATCGCATCGATTCTCAAGGCAACGTCCAAACGCTCCACCGATTATATTGCGAGAATCGGCGGCGAGGAGTTTATCCTGATCCTTCCCGACGCCGATGATGCGCATGCGAAAGAATTCTGCGAAAAGATCCGGCAGCAGATGAAAGGCCTCAGTGTTGTGGTTGACGAGAAGACCGTCTTGGAAAACATCACGTTCAGTTTCGGGGTCAGCACGATGATCCCAAAAGAAGGGATGTGGCCGAAAGTCGCCCTCAAACAGGCAGACGAAGCACTGTATGAAGCCAAAGAAAGCGGCCGTAATACCGTTGTCGTTTACAAGGGAGCGATCGGCGAATGATTTGCAGGGATCGTGGCAGAGGATAGCCGTCGACAGCATCACGTCAGTTCCGCATCGATCTCCTGTTTTACGGTTTGCACCATTGCTTTAAGCTTCTTGCAGGCCGCTGCGTAATCCATCGCTTCACCGCGCTTGCTCGCGTGCTCGATTTCTTCCGCCAGGGATTGGAGCGGTTCGATGCGGAGGATGCCCGCGGCCCCCTTGATGCTGTGGGCCGCCTGCCCGATGGCGGGCAGGTCGTCGTGTTCGACCGCCTCTTCCAGGGCGGCAACCGATTCGCCGGCGGTATCACGGAACGTTCTGAGCAGACGGTGCAGCAGCTCGTCGGGATACAGCAGCGACGCACGGATTTCCTCCATATCGAGCAGTCGCCCGGCTGAGGGAGCCGGCTCCTGGGGTGTTTCGGACGCGATGTGCCCCTCGGCCCCGTTCAGGTGGCGGTGCAGGGTATCGATGATGTCTTTCTCGGAATAGGGTTTGCTGATATAGTCGTCCATGCCCGCGTCAAGGAAACGCTGACGGTCTTCGGGCAAGGCGTTGGCGGTGACGGCGATGATGGGGATATGGGGCAGGTGATTGTCCGCTTCAATGATCCGGATATGCTTTGCGGCTTCGATGCCGTTCATGTTCGGCATATTCTCATCCATCACAACGGCATCATAGCGGTTTGTCTTGTACATGGATATCGCTTCCACCCCGTCATTGGCCATATCGTACGTCACGCCCGCTTCCTCGAGAATGATGCGCATCAGCATCTGGTTGGTCGGATTGTCTTCTGCAACCAGAAGATGCACGTTCAGGAGGGGATGGTCTGCAGCGGTTGCGGCATCCCCGGTGTCGGTTTCGGCCGTCTTTTCATCGCAAACGTGTACGGGGATGTCGAAATAGAAGCGGCTCCCTTTTCCGAGGCGGCTTTCCACCCGGAGTTCACCGCCCATCATCTTGACCAGCCGGGATGCGATGGTGAGGCCAAGCCCGGTCCCGCCGAACTTTCTTGTGGTGGAGACGTCTTCCTGATCAAAGGCGTCGAAGATCTTTTCGAGCTTGTCCGGTGCAATGCCGACCCCGGTATCGGTGACCGAGATACGGAGTCTTTGTTGATCGCAGCCGGTATTGAGCGTAATGGAGCCGTATTCCGGGGTAAACTTGATGGCATTGCTGAGGAGGTTGAAGACGATCTGTTTCAGACGAAGCGCATCGGTCCGGATGCAGTCGGGCAGCCCGGGTTCGATTTCGAGGTTGTAATCAATGTGTTTGTCCTGTATCTGCGGCGCAAACAGCTCTGCGGCTTCCGTACAGAGTTCCCGGAGAGGATACGGATGGGATTCGATGTCCATTTTCCCGCTTTCGATTTTGGACAGGTCAAGGATGTCGTTGATGATGTTGAGCAGGGTCTGCCCGGCGCTGTTGATGACGGCAAACTGCTTTTGGCGGTCCGGGTCTTTTTCCCCTTTGGCAAGCTGTTCGACAAAGCCCAGAATCGCATGCATCGGCGTGCGGATCTCATGGCTCATATTGGCCAGGAACGCCGATTTTGAGCGGTTGGCTTCTTCGGCGGAACGCGTGGCTTCCAGCAGCTCTTTTTCATACTGCTTGAGTGCGGTAATGTCATTAAGATACCCAATGAAGTGGGTGATTTGTCCCCGCGCATCTTTTTGGGTGACCGTGTAGTCCAGTACCCACTTGATCTCGCCATGCTCGGTGACGATGCGATACGGTTCGTGTACAAAGTAATCCAGGCCCTTTTTGACCGCCGTCCGGACTTCATCGATGACCTGAGGCAGATCCGCTTTATGAATGCATGAAGCATAAACAACCCGACCTTTTAAAAAATCATTTTTTGCATATCCAAGCAGCTTGCAGACATTGTCCGAAACGTAGTCGATGCTCCAGCGCGCATCGTTCTTCCATTTGAAAAGGACCGAATCGCCTTTGTCGAAAAGCGACAGCAATGACTTTTGCTCGTTCAGCAGGGATTCGGCCATGCGTTTGGCATCGATCAGCTCTTGACGCATCCGCCGCTCTTCCGTTATATCTCTGACGGACGCATAGACAAACTCTTCATCATCGAACCGGATTTTGACGGCAGAAATGGCCGCGTGATACGACGACCCGTCTTTGCGGGTATGGACGCGCTCAAAACGAACCGGTGTGTACCCCAATCCGTCGATCATCGCCCGGTATTCTTCGATGGATGCGAATCCTTTATCCCAGTCCATGACATTCAAATGCTTCATCTCGGCATCGGAATATCCCAGATGGGTCTGAACCATCTGACTGTACTCCAGCAGATCACCGGTATACGGATCCATGATAAAAAGACCGTCCGAAGCCAGCTTCAAGAAGTTCTGGTACTTGACCTTTTCAGTGAACATTTTTTCTCGGTGCTCGGAAGTATCATTATGAATGTTGTC
>JARROU010000182.1:3320-4229 GCA_037383585.1 Campylobacterales bacterium
TTTACGTTTAGTGGCGTATTTGTTACATTCTACCATATATAATGATGCCTTCCGGGTTGCCGACTAGACGGTTGATTGCAGTGCTGTCTACGTTCAGCTGGTTTTGATGGCATCGTAAAAAGGGAAATTTTCAAGAAGTAGTGGCACGCCCGGAGGGAGTCGAACCCCCGACACCAGGTACCGGAAACCTGTGCTCTATCCAACTGAGCTACGGACGCATTGTCTAAGAAGACCGAAATTATAGCCTATAATCTTTAAACACACACAGTTCAGTCGCAGCAGTACATGTTTTTCCCGCCGCACATTCACGCTTCGGTAAAGCGCAGGGTACCGTGGTCGATTCTCACCTTCACCTCGACGCCTTTTTGTTTCTGCCAGGCGTTCTGCAGTGCGACGAGCAGGGAAAGGTCCGGGCGCTTCTGGGTGATGACGGATTTGAAAAAGTCGGCCTCTTCGAAAACCGCTTCATGCTGCTTTTTGTCAAAGCCCATCGATTCCAGCCCCCGCGGGTGCGACAGCCCGAGCGCGACGGCGATGGGGTGCAGGCTCGTATCGTCTTTGAGCTCGATTGCATCGTCATAGATGCAGTAGGCTTCGACCGGGTTTTTCAGATAGCACTGGTAGATCGCCGCGAGGTCGGTGATGTAGTACAGGTCGTCGGCCACGCGCATGACGGTTTCGTTTGTTTCGCTCTCGGGACCGAAATGAAGCACCGCGGCATCGCTGCCGCTTTGCAGCAGCAGGATCCTGCCGGCGGCGACCATCCATTCGACGACCGGCAGTTTCTCGAGGACGGTGTCACGGCCGACGGCGATCGCGATGCCGTCCTCGTCGGGCTCAAAGAAAACGCCTTTGCCCTCCGTTTCGATGATCGGCGGGAAGTGGGTCACCCCGAACGCCTTCAGGTGG
>JARROU010000183.1:0-3255 GCA_037383585.1 Campylobacterales bacterium
CGGCCGTCTTGTATGCCGAGGAAAGCATCGCTTTCGGACTGCGCCCGAGCAGGATGCCCAGCGCGTTTTCGGCCAGGATGCGTTCCTCGCGCAGGCCCGCGAGTGCGACTTTGGCCGACGCATAGAGTGCATGCGACTGCTGCAGCGTCAGTGCGTCGATGACGCCGTGGCTGAACTGGCGGGACCGGTATTCGTAACTCTCCTTGTAGGCCTGGACCGTCGCTTCGGTCACCGTGATCTGGCGCTGCAGCGAGACGAGGTTGAAATAGAGCTCTGCCACGCTGCTGACGAGTCCGATCCGCACCGTTTCGCGGTCGGCCTCCGTTGCGATCAGCTGGGCGCGCGCCGAGGCTTCAAGGTTTTTGTATTTGCCCCAGAAATCGAATTCGTACGCCGCGCTGACGGAGAGGTCGAAACTGTTGTAGGTAAAGCCCGAAAAGGGCGAAAGGGACTCGCCGCTCGTCTGCTGGCGGTAGGCCGAGGCACCGGCATCGATGGTGGGGTAGCGCTCGGCGCGGCTGAACCCCAGTGACGCGGCGGACTGGGCCACGCGGCTGGCGGCGATGTTGAGGTCGTCGTTGTGCTGCAGGGCCTCTTCGATGAGGGCGTTCAGGGTGTCATCGCGGAAGCCTTCCCACCAGCGTGCATCGAGAACGGCGGATGCGGCATTCACCGCGGCCGCGCCGTTTGCGTCCGGCAGTGCCGGCGGGGTGATCTCCGGGTTCGGAGCCATGGAACAGCCCGCGAGCAGCCAGAGGGCCGCCGCGGAAGCGAGCAGAGGCTTAATCGGCATTTTCGACTCCTTCGCCGCGCACGAAACGGGCGCGCAGCTTCATGATCAGGTAGTAAAACAGCGGGATAAAGAAGATCGCGACCACGGTCAGCATGACCATGCCCCCGACGACGGTCGTCCCGATGATGTGGCGGCTGTTCGCCCCGGCGCCCGTACTGAGCGCGAGGGGCAGCGTCCCGCCGATAAAGGCCAGCGAGGTCATGACGATGGGGCGGAAACGGATGCGCGCCCCCTCGATGGTCGCCTGGTAAAGATCATAGCCTTCGCGCAGCTTCTGCTGGGCGAACTCAACGATCAGGATGGCGTTTTTCGCGGTCAGGCCCACGAGCGTGACGAGGCCGACCTGGAAGTAGATATCGTTTTCCAGGCCCCGCAGGAACACCGCCAGTGCCGCGCCCAGCAGGGCGAAGGGCACCGTCATCAGAATCGTGATCGGGATCATCCAGCTCTCATAGAGCGCGGCCAGGATCAGGAAGATGAAGAGGATGGCGAAGACAAAGGCGTTGCTCCCTTCGCCGGCAACCTTCTTCTCCTGGTATGACGTGCCTGCCCATGCGACGGTGTAGCCTTTGGGCAGGACTTCGGCCGTGACTTCGGAAATCGCGCGCATGGCGTCTCCCGAACTGTAGCCGGGCGCCGGCTGGCCGGAGAGCTGGGCGGCGGTGAACATGTTGAAGCGCTGGATCACGCTCGGACCGACGGTGCGCTTGGCCTGCACGAGGGAGCTGATCGGCACCAGAGCCCCCGACGCCGAGCGTACAAAAACGTCGCGGTAGTCCTCGACGCTGTCGCGGAACTCCGGCTCGACCTGAACGTTGACGTGGTAGGTGCGCCCGAAGAGGTTGAAATCGTTGGCGTACCCGGTCCCGAACGTCGACCCCAGGGTCGTGTAGATGTCGGAAACTTTGACGCCCAGCGCCTTGGCCTTGTCCTCGTCCACCGTGATGCGGTATTGCGGCACGCCGGCATTGAACGTCGTGCGTACCCGGCTCAGTTCGGGACGGGCGTTGGCGGCGGCCACCAGTTTTTTCATCAGGGCGTCAAAGGCGAGCAGGTCGCCGCCGGTGCGGTCCTGCACATAAAGCTCGAATCCGCCGGTCGCACTCATCCCCCGGATCGGCGGCGGATTGACGGGAATGATCATCGCTTCTTTGTTTTGCATCAGCTGTCCCATGAATTTTCCGGCCAGCGCTTCGGAACTCTGGCCGGGGCCGGTCCGCTCCGACCAGTCGGCGAGGTGCGCGAACGCGATCCCCGCATCGGATTTGAATGCGAAGGTCGCGAGATCGATCCCGCTCATCGCCCCGATGCCCTCAACCAGCGGATCCGCCATCATGGTATCGGCGACCTGGCCCTGCACCTCGACGGTGCGTTCGAGCGAAGCGCCCGGCATCAGGTAGGTGAGCACCATCAGCACGCCCTTGTCCTCGCCCGGGACCAGTCCGTTGGGCAGCTTCTGGGAGAGCCAGTAGCCCGTTCCGACGAGGACGGCGAAGAGCATGAGATTGAGCGCGGCGAGGCGCAGCGTGATGCGCACCCCGCGGTTGAACCCGGAGGTCAGGCGGGCGAAAAAGGCGTTGAAGACGCGGATCGGCCAGATCGGGCGCGGTTCGTCCCGGCGCAGGAAGACGTTGCACAGCGCCGGGGTCAGCGTCAGCGCGACGATCCCGGAGATGACGACGGAGATGACGATTGTCATCGCGAACTGCTGGTACATGACCCCGCTGAAGCCGCCGAGCAGCGCGGCGGGGATAAAGACCGCGGAGAGGACGAACACGATGGCGACGACGGGCCCGGTGATCTCGCGCATCGCCTCGATGGTCGCTTCGCGCACGCTCAGATCCTTGCGCTCGTGCAGCAGCCGTTCGACGTTCTCGATGACGATGATGGCGTCGTCGACGACGAGGCCGATGGCGAGGATCAGCGCGAACAGCGTCAGCAGGTTGATGGAAAAGCCCGCGATGTAGAGCCCCGCAAAGGTCCCGACGATGGAAACGGGGATCGCCAGGACCGGAATGATCGTGGCGCGGACGTTCCCGAGGAAGAAGTAGATGATCACGACGACGAGCACGATCGCTTCGGCCAGAGTCATCAGCACTTCTTCGATCGACGTCCTGACGAACTTCGTCGTATCATAGAGGGTATGGTAGCGGACGTCCTCGGGGAACTTCTTGGACACCTCCTGCAGCAGTTTGGTCAGCTTTTCGTCGACGTCAAGCGCATTCGCCCCCGGGGCCAGGAAGACCCCCGCGACGGCCATCGGCTCCTTGTTGCGGGTCCCTTTGAGCATATAGCGCTCCGATCCCAGTTCGACCTTTGCAATGTCTTTCAGCCGCAGGGACGAGCCGTCGGGGTTGGTGCGCACAAGAATATTCCCGAACTCTTCGTCGGTCTTGAGCCGTCCCGGGGTCGTGACGGTATACGTGTAGGCCATCTTTTTCGCGGCCGGTTCGCCGCCGATC
>JARROU010000184.1:0-3235 GCA_037383585.1 Campylobacterales bacterium
CCATAATCAGCTTGCCCCACAGCGCCGTGCTCTGCAGCAGCCGTTCTCGGTAGATGAGCATGACCGAAAAGATCGGGGCGATCTGGATGATGATCTCAAAAGCGGTCAGGAAGGCATCCTGTTTCAAGCTAAGCATCTGCCCCGTAAGGTAGAGGTGCGCAGTCGAAGAGACGGGGAGGTACTCGGTGATCCCCTCGACGATGCCGAGGATGATAGCGTCAAATAGGGTCATAAAAATGTCCAAAAATGTGATGGCGTCATTGTACCTGCTTGCCGTAAATATCAACCTTGAGATGTCCTTAAATCTATATAGAGTATAATACGCGGTTTGAAAAAAGGCGGTTCGAATCCGTCTTGTATGAAGTTGAAGGATAATACTGATGCTGCTCTGTACCCCTGGTCCCACCCCGGTACCGGACTCCGTACTCAAGGCGATGGCGGAAGAAACGATCCACCACCGCACCCCGGAGTTCGAAGCGATTTTCGAGCGCGCGCGCAAGGCGCTGTTTTCTTTGATGAAGACGGATGAGGTCGTGATGCTGGCCTCGACGGGAACCGGTGCGATGGAGGCGGCCGTTACCAACCTCTGCCGCGATACTCTGCTCAACGTCAATGCCGGAAAATTCGGCGAGCGCTTCGGAAAAATTGCACAGGCCCACGGGCTTCAGAACGTCGAATTGACTTATGAATGGGATACGCCGGCAAGTGCGGAAGATGTGCTTGCGGCACTGCAGGCCAATCCGCGGATCGATGCCATCGCGATCCAGATCAGCGAGAGTGCGGGCGGCCTGCGCCACCCGGTCGAAGCGATCGCCGAAGCGGTGAAGGCGGCACGTCCGGATGTAATGATCATCGCCGACGGCATCACCGCCGTCGGGGTCGAAGCGATCGACGTCACGAACATCGATGCCCTGCTCGCGGGCAGCCAGAAAGCGCTGATGCTGCCGCCGGGGCTGGCCGTCATCGGCCTCAGCAACGCCGCGATCGAGAAGATCGGTGCAGGGAAGGGGTATTACTTCAATCTCGCTACCGAGATCAAGAAGCAGCGTACCAATACGACGGCATGGACGGCGGCGACGACGCTGGTGATCGGTCTCGAAGCCGTGCTCGCGGAGATCGATGCAAAAGGCCTGGAGGCGCTGTATGACGAGACGGCACGCCGCGGCGCGGCGACGCGCGCGGCGCTCGAAGCCCTCGGACTGCACGTTTACCCGAAAGCGCCGGCGGCGTCCATGACGACCATCGACGATGAAAACGCGAACGAGATCCGCGCCCTGCTCAAAAACGAATTCGACGTCAACGTCGCGGGTGGGCAGGATCATCTCAAAGGCAAGATCTTCCGTATCAACCATATGGGGCTGATCAAGCCGTACGAGATGGCGTGGGTCGCCAACGCCGTCGAAGTCGCGCTGGACAAACTCGGACGCCGGCCCTATGACGGCACGGCAGGCCGCATCTTCAACGACGTCTATTTCGGGCTCTCAAAATGATTTTCGAGCACGAGATCCCCGAAGGGAGCAAACTCTATTTCGGCGCCGCGGCTCGCCGCAAGCGCGAAATCGAGCAGATTGCCAGCGATGTGCTGTACGCGGACGGTTTTGAAGAGATCGTCGTCCCGCTCTTTTCGTACCATCAGCACGAAAGCATTTCCGACGCGAAGGAACTGATCCGCCTGGGGGATCGCGAAAACCACAAGATGAGTCTGCGCGCGGACACGACGATCGACGTCGTGCGCATCATCAGCAAACGTCTGGGACGCAATACGACCCACAGCAAGTGGTTCTACATTCAGCCCGTCTACCGCTACCCGTCGAACGAGCAGTATCAGGTCGGGGCCGAAATCATCGGCGAGAGCGATCTCTCCATCGCACTGGAACGCAGTCTGGAGATCTTCGCGCGCCTTGAAACGAAGCCGCTGCTTCAGATCTCGAACATCAATATTCCGAAGATTCTCAGCGGCATGCTCGACATTCCGATGGACGATTTCCGCCATATCCGCATCGAAAAGCTGCTGGCCAAGGAGATCGACTGGCTCACACAGCTGGTTTACCTTCAGGACCCCGCCGGGATTGATGACATTATGCCGATCGTGCCTGAAGCGATCCGCGACGAACTGCAGAAGATGAAAGAGCTCTGCCAAAAGGTTTCGTACACCAATACGGTCGTCGCACCGCTGTATTACGCGAAGATGCTTTACTACGATGAGCTCTTCTTCCGTGTGATCGAAGGCAACGACGTTTATGCCCGCGGCGGACGCTATAAAAACGAAGATGTCACCTCTGTCGGCTTCGCCATCTCAACGGATGTGCTGCTCGAAGCCGGCGTGTAAAGGAAAAGTTATGAAAAAAGCAGATTTGATCGTCGGCATCCAGTGGGGGGATGAAGGCAAAGGAAAGATTGTTGACCTCCTCGCACAGAAATACGACGCCGTCGCGCGTTACCAGGGCGGGCACAACGCCGGGCACACCATCTGGGTGGACGGGACGAAATACGCGCTGCACCTGATCCCTTCGGGCGTTCTGAATCCCGATGCGATCAATATCATCGGTAACGGCGTCGTAGTATCGACCGCAGCGCTGATCTAGGAGATGAAGCAGTTCGCGGACCTCGAAGGGCGTCTGTATGTCAGCGAATCGGCGCACATGATCCTGGGCTTCCATGAGCAGATCGACCAGGCGAAGGAACGCCTGCGCGGCAAGAAGGCGATCGGGACGACCGGGCGCGGGATCGGACCCGCTTACAGCGAAAAGATCGCACGCGCCGGCTTCCGTCTGGGCGAACTGCGCGATGTCGATGCGCTCTCTGCACGTATCCTGGAGTATTTCGAACAAAACGGCGCCATCTATGATGCGCTGGGCGTCGATGCGCCGAATGCAGCCGAACTGAAAGAAGAACTCAAAGGGTATGCGGCAGCGCTGCTCCCGTACCTTGCGAACACGACGAAAATGGTCTGGGAACTGCTCTCAAGCGACAAGAACGTTCTGCTTGAAGGGGCACAGGGGACGATGCTTGACATCGACCACGGGACCTATCCCTATGTGACCAGCTCGTCTACCATCTCTGCCGGGGCGTGTATCGGTCTGGGGATCAGTCCCAAAGACATCGGGAACGTGACGGGCATCGTCAAGGCCTACTGTACGCGAGTCGGAAACGGACCGTTCCCGACCGAGGATTTCGGAAACGACGGCCACAAGCTGCGCGAACAGGGGCATGAATTCGGCACGACGACGGGCCG
>JARROU010000185.1:0-3215 GCA_037383585.1 Campylobacterales bacterium
GATCGAAATGGTCACCGATCTTCGTCAAAGGGGACAGCGCGGTAAAGGGGTTTTGCGGCACGAAAGCCACCGTTTCCCCCCGCAGAAGTTCAAACGGGGCCTCGACGTCAAGATCCTGCGTCATCGACGGCGGCAGCATTCCCAGCAGCGCCTTGAGCGTCAGACTTTTTCCGCTGCCGCTCTGGCCGACGAGCGCCAGGGCGTTGTGTATCTCAAAGGCGATGTCCACCAGCACCTTTGCATTGTGTTCGATCCTCAGTCGCTTGATCCGTATCATCGCGCTAATTGTAGCGAAGCCGCGATAATGTGGCAACCGCGCCGCAGCTGTGTTTCATCGGCCCCGAGACGACCGATCAGCCGGAGGATCGCCCGTTCGACCGTCGGCTGGCGGATGGCGCCCACGAGGAGCTTCTCTTCGAGCAGCGCCGACTGTATCTCCATCACTTTGCGGTTGTCCCCGACCGGCACGGCGGCAATCAATCCGTCCGCATCCACGCCCAAAACGTCTCGGATAATGCGGCGGCGCCGGGCAATTTCCGCGCGCAGCGCCTGGGCATGCTCCAGAATATACCGCAGCGACGCGTGGGCCAGCGCCGTGTCGAACAGCGACGGAGCGGTCGCGTAGATCACGGGCTTGGCCCGGTTGAGTAGGTAGTCGCTCAGATGCTGCGAGGAGAGGACGTAGGCCCCGAAGCTGCCGTAGGCTTTGCCCAGCGTTCCCATTTTGATATGGTTCTCTTTAGGAGTGATGCCGTACCGGTCGAAGACGCCGAGCAGCTGAGGGCCCACGACCCCGCTGCTGTGCGCTTCGTCCACGATCAGCAGCGCATCGTGTCGGTCCGCGACCTCGAAGATTTCCGGTGCCACCAGATCGCCGTCCATCGAATAGATCCCCTCAACCGCGACGATGCGGCGCTTCGCCCCGGATCCGGCCATCAGACGCTCAAGCTCCTGCGCATCGTTATGGGAAAAAAGCGTCACCTTCCCTTCGATCAGTTTCGAGGCGAGGATGCCGCTGGCATGATACTTCTCATCCATAAACAGCTCATCCCCGCGCCGCACCAGCGCTTCGATCATCGCGAGGTTCGCATTGAAGCCGCTGCCCATGACGATCCCCGCTTCAAACCCGTTCGCCTCGCACAGCGCGCGCTCGAAATCCCGGTGGATCGCGTGGTAGCCGTTGACGAGCATCGACGCTTTGGGCGCATGGACCTTTTCCCGCCCCACCCGTTCGGCCGCCGCTTCAAAAAGCGCTCTGTTCTCCGCCAGACCGAGATAATCGTTGGAGGCGAGATCGACGACGTCCGCTTCGAAAATCCGGCGTTCGCGGTAGCGTCCGGCCCGCTTGAGCGCGGCAAGCTCTTTTTCGTAATAGCTCACGGCCGCTCCGGCAGGGTTTTGATAAAGGCGCGGATTGCGTCGATGCGGGACTGATCCGTAGGGTGGGTCGAGAGAAATTCCGGCGCGGCCCTGCCCTGGCTTTTCGCTTTCATCTTCTCCCAGAAACGGACTGCCTCTTCGGGGCGGTAGCCCGCTTTCCACATCAGATACACCCCGATCTGGTCCGCTTCATGCTCGTGCTTCCGGCTGTACGGCAGCATGACGCCGACCTGCGTCCCGATGCCGTATGCCTGTCGGTACATTCCCTGATACTCCGCGGGGATCTCGAGGGCCGACGCCAGCATCTGCGCCCCGGCGCTGCTGACCATCTGCAGCGACAGCCGCTCCGCCCCGTGGCGCGCCAAAGCATGGGCGATCTCGTGTCCCATCACGGTCGCGATCTGATCGTCGTTCGATGTCAGTTTCAAAATGCCCGTATAGAAAAACACCTTTCCGCCGGGCAGGCAGAAGGCATTCACCTCGTCCGATTCGATCACATTGAACTCCCAGTCGAAATCCTCGCGGCCGCTGACGGCGGCGATCTTTTCGCCGATACGGCGGATCCGGGCGACCCGTGCCGTGTCGATGGAGAGTTTCGCCGTCTGTTTGAGTTTTTCCGATTCGCGCAGCCCCAGCGCCGCCTCCTGCTCGTTGGAGATCAAGATGAGCTGCGTTCTTCCGGTCACCGGGGTCTTGGCACAGCCGGCGATCAGCCACGATGCGAGTAAAAGGATGACCAGTCTCATGGAAGCTCCAAAAACGGGATAAGCCCTTCGACGTTCAATCCCATCGCCGTGCTCTCATGCCCGCGCACCGACCGGATATAGGGCTTGCAGAATCCTTCGACCATACACGCGCCCGCCTTTCCGCGCCACTCGCCCGAAGCCAGATAGCATTCCATATCCTCCGGATCGAACGGATCGAAAAGATAATCGGTCGACGATATATCGATCAGCTTCACATTTTCAGAATGATAGATCATGCAGGTAATAATGGAGGTGATATTGCCGCTCTGCGTCATCAGGATGTTTCGCGCGTCGTCCACGCAGCGGGCCTTGCGCAGGATCTGCCCCTGCGACGTCACGACGGAGTCGGCCACAAGCAGCGCATGGGGTTCGACGCCGTAACGTTTCAGCCCTGCCTCGTATTTTCCCATCGTCGCCTGGTAGACGAAGTTTTTCGGAGACGTTGCAACGATCTGTTCTTCGTCATAATCGAGCGGCGTCTGAATGAAATCGATGCCCGCATTGCGCAGCAGCAGTGCACGGCTCTCTGAGGCGGAAGCAAGGCGGATCACGTTACCGCTCCGCGGTATCGGATGGAAGATGCAGAATGGAGGATGGAAAATGCCTGAAAAGATTTTGGATCATACGACCCTACCCCACATCCTCCATCTTCCATCTTCAATTCTCCATCCGTTTACGCGTGAGAGTAGCGCAGCGTGACCCCGAGGTAGATGGCGATGATCCCCAGAACGATATTGACCGGTACCATATATTTCCCGATCATGCCCAGCAGGGGTTTCGCCGCCGCGAAATCACCGGCATCGATGCGTTTCTGCGCTTGGTTCCTTCGCCAGATCATCGCGCCGAGGTTGAGGGCCATCAGCATCCAGATGACCTCCCTGACATGCACGAGATTGTAGATGTAGTAAGCATTTTCGTCGATCACGTTCCCCGCCGCATCCACGGCCGCGGCCCGGAAGCCCCAGCCGACGGCCATCAGGACCGCCGTGATGATCAGAATAATGACGAAGGGCGTCACGATCGTAAAGAGACGTTTCAGCGCATGGGCCGTACGCGCCAGGCGCACCGGCGGTTCCAGTTCCATAAAGG
>JARROU010000186.1:0-3210 GCA_037383585.1 Campylobacterales bacterium
CTGTGCAGCCGGATGCGGATCCCGATGTTCGGGATCCGGAACGCGGCGCGTTCGGCGACCTCGATGATTGATTCGAGTTCGCCGATCCCCTCGATGGTGAGGGTGATGTTGTGGCCCATCTGTGCCGCGAGAAAGCCCATCGTGATCATCTCTTCGTCTTTAAAGCCGTTGACGGTGATCGGGGCCCCGGTCGGCGTATAGGCCATCGCGAGGATCAGCTCCGCCTTGGAGCCGGCTTCCAGGCCGTACTGATACGCTTTCCCGGCGTCGACAACAGCCTTGACGACTTCGGGGTACTGGTTGACCTTGAGCGGGTAGACGGCTTTGAACCGCCCGTGGTATCCGTTCTCCTCGATCGCGCGGTTGAAGTGGCCGTAAAGCGCCTCGATCTGTTTGGAAATCAGATGGGGGAAGCGCAGGATGACCGGTCCCCGGATCCCTTCGTCGCGGATATGTCCGGCGATGTCGAGCAGGGCGGGGGAACTTTTGTAGTTGATGTGCGCCTTGCCGTCGCGGATGATGAAGTTCTGGTCTCCCCAGATGTCGAGTCCGTAAGGTTGCTGCATGAGGCTGTTCCTGTATTAAAGATCGTCCGACGGGATAACCGATTCGCTTTTGGCTTCGAGGTCTTTGACCCAGACGCTGCCGGCGTTGCGTTCGTTTTCGCCGATGACGACGCAGTAGCGCGCCTCGATGCGGTCGGCCCCCTTGAGGTGCGCCTTGAGGCTCTTGGGCGCGTATTCGACAACGACGCGCTCGGTCGCACGTTTGCGCTTGGCCAGCTGCAGGATCTGCGGCAGCGATTCGGCATCCATGGCGCCCATGTAGTACCCCACGCGTTCTTCCTCGGGCATCTTGATCAGTTCGAGCAGCCGCTCGATCCCGATCGCGAAACCGACCGCCGGCGTGGGACGGCCGTCGAGGAACTCGACCAGGCGGTCGTATCGGCCGCCGCCGGCGATGGCGCTCTGTGCCCCGATCTCGTCGCTGACGAATTCGAAGGCCGTCTTGGCGTAGTAGTCCAGACCCCTCACCAGATGGGTGTCGATTTCATAGGCGATGCCGTTTTCGTCAAGCAACCGCTTGAGCGTCTGAAAGTCCAGGTCGCAGGTGTCGCAGAGGTGGTCCATCAGTTTCGGCGCGTCTTTGTAGATGAGCTGGCAGTTTTCGTTCTTGCAGTCGAGCACGCGGATCGGGTTGGTCTCTTTGCGGCGCAGACAGTCTTCACAGATGTGCTCGGTGTGCGCGTCGAGGAATCCGACCAGTTTTTCGCGGTACGGCGGCATGCAGTAGTGATCCCCAAGCGAATTGATCTTGAGGCGGTAGCCGATGCCCAGCGCGTCCAGGATGTCTGCGATCATCATGATGATGCTGACGTCCTCGTACACGGAGTCGACGCCGAAGCTTTCGCATCCGAACTGGTGGAATTCGCGCAGGCGCCCTTTCTGGGGGCGTTCGTAGCGGAACATCGGTCCGTAGTAGAAATAGCGGTGAATGCCGCCGGCGCGGTCGAACTTGTTCTGGATAAACGCCCGGACGACGCCGGCGGTCCCTTCGGGACGGAGGCAGACGTCGTTGCCGCCCTTGTCGGTAAACTGGTACATCTCCTTGCCGACAATGTCGCTCGACTCGCCGACGGAGCGTTTGAACAGCGCCGTCTCTTCGAGCAGCGGCGTTTCAAAGTAGGTAAACCCGTAGCGTCTGGCGATGGCACTGGCCGTTTCGATAAAGTATTCAAACCGCGCGTTGTCCGGCGGCAATATGTCATTCATTCCACGCAGTGAACGAATCATGACTCTCCTTTGGTGATGATAATCTCTTTGATCTGTTCCGTGATCGTATCCACGTCCAGCGCGGCGTCGATGACGAGGGTCGGGATGCCGAGCAGCCGCGCGGCCTGTTCCAGCTCGTCCTGGATGGCGAGCAGGTATTCCGTCCCGCGGGACTCGATCGCGTCATGGGTTTTGGTGCCGAGACGGCGGACGAGTTCCTCTTCGCGCAGTTTCAGGATGACGGCGAAATCCGGCAGGATGCCTCCCGTGGCGAAACGGTTCAGCCGCAGCAGTTCGTCATGCTCGAACGCCTGTTTGACCATCGCGTAGGCCATCCCGGAAATGACGGAACGATCCGAGATGATGATCCCGGCACGGTTGGGGATGATCACCTCTTCGATGTGCTCGCTTCGGTCTGCCAGGAACAGCAGCAGTTCGGCCCGTTCCGAACGCACGCCCGTATCGAGGATCAGCTGCCGGATCTGTGCGCCCGTCGGCGTGCCGCCGGGTTCTTTGGTGAATACGGCGTCGGGAAAGAGCCCGCGCAGGGCGTCCATCTGTGTCGATTTCCCGGCCGTGTCGATGCCTTCTAGGACAAGGTACATGAATCCATCCCCCGAATGATTGCTTCCACCGGCGGCGGCAGAAGGTGGTCGGTTCTGCCGTTGAAACTGAGCAGGTTCCGCACGATCGAAGAACTGATGAAAGCATGCTTGAGATTGGGCATCAGGTAGACCGTTTCGACGCCGGCGTCGAGCGAATGGTTCAGATAGCCCAACTGGAGCTCGTATTCGAAATCGCTCACGGCGCGCAGGCCCCGGATGAGGATGTCGGCGCCGTATTCCCTGGCGAGATCGATCGTCAGGTTGTCGAAGCCGATCACTTCGACGTTTTCCAGACCGTCCACGGCGGCATTGGCCATGCTGACGCGTTCTTCGAGTGTGAACATCGGCTTTTTGCTGTGCGATTCCGCCACCGCGACGATGACGCGGTCGAAGAGCCGGAGCGCGCGTTCGATGATGTCATAGTGTCCGTTTGTTATCGGGTCGAACGTGCCCGGATAGAGTGCTGTCTTAATCATCGCTCCCCCAGCGTTTATAAAGGTCGTTTTCGATGCCGATCAGGTCGAACCATTTGCCGATCATGAAGTTCTCCATGGCGTCGAGGCTGTCCTGGCGCGAATAATACGCCATCACCGGCGGGGCGATCACAACGCCGAGTCGGGAAAGCTTCAGCATGTTCTCGAGCGCGATGGCCGAAAACGGCATCTCGCGCGGCGCCAGCAGAAGCGTTTTGTGCTCTTTGATCATGACGGACGCCGCCCTTGTCGTCAGATTGTCCGCGATCCCGCAGGCCGTTTTCGCCAGCGTATTCATGCTGCACGGTATGATCATCATGGCGTCCGCGCCGAACGATCCGGAAGCCAGCGGTGCGGCGA
>JARROU010000187.1:0-3163 GCA_037383585.1 Campylobacterales bacterium
TGCGACCACCCTGTTTTCCCTTCTTTTCCATCAAATTCTGCTTCTGAAGCACTGCCTGGCAACATACTTTTTGTTGCACATCCTGTCATTACAAATGAAAAAAATATGATAAAAAGTATCTCTCTCAATTTGGTTGTTCCTTATTGCATTATTTATTCATTCCCTTGAGGGTCTTCCGGCTCCTGAGCCGGAATGAAGGCAGAAGTGTAGCGTCCTAGTCGAGGACGACTTCGGGGTACTCGGTGGAGCGGGTACCCGGTTTGGCCTTGGTGCTGATCCCCTTGACTGTGTAAACAAAGGAGATCTTCGGCTCGTCGGTCTTGTTGTTATAGGCGTGGTGCAGGGTGCGGCAGTGGAAGAGGACCACGTCGCCGGGATGCAGGTCGTAGTGCACCTTCTTCGCGATCAGCGCGTCGTTTTCCGGCAGGCCGGTCATAAAGCTCGTCTCGGCGTCGAACTGCTCGGGCCTGTACTCGAGCTTGTGGCTTCCGGGGATGAACTCCAACACGCCGTTCTCCATGCGCTCCTCGCCCAGCGCGAGCCAGACGCTCACGAGGTTGTCGTCCTCGAAGTGCCAGTAGCGGCGGTCCTGGTGCCAGCGGCTCTCCGTGCTTTTCGAAGGCATCTTCGTCATGATGGAGTTGTGGTGCGCCAGTGTGAGCACCGGCGTCTCCCCGAGCACCTGGCGCAGCATCGGGCGGATCTCCGCGTCCGTCATCCAGTCGCGGAACTCCTCGCGGCGGTCGTAGACCTGCCGCAGGCGGCGCAGCGTCGGGTTGTCCGAACCCGTGTACTCCCCTTCCGTCTCGAAGGGGGGCTCGCGCTTTTCGATCTCCTCCTTCGCCGCCGCCAGGATCTTCTCGCACCGCGCCTTGTCGACGAATCCGCGCAGCAGGATAAACCCGTCGCGTTCGAACTGCTCGACCTGCTCCTCACTCAGTTTCATGATTTTTCTTCTCCCACCAGCTGATATTTGGCGATCGTCCCGTCGTCCAGGTCGATCAGGCCGCGTGCGCGCAGGTCCTCGAAGACCGCCTTGTCGCAGACGACGTCGCCGGGCCATTCGCGCGCGAACCCGTCCATCGGGTCCTTGTTCGTGCCGTCGACCCCGATCATCTCCTCCAGCCAGACGTCGCGCTGGGCGTCGATGTTGTTCGTGACGCGCCACACGAGCATGTACGGGTTGTTCACGTCGTTCTGGCGCGTGTCGACGAAGACGGCGATCGCGATGTGGTCGGCCAGAGGCTTGAGCGCCTCGAAAAGCTCGCGCGCCGGGCGCGCCTTCTCGTACTGGATGACCGTGACCGGGTTCGCGCTCTCCGTCATGTACTGCTTCAGCGCGACGATGCTGCTGTCGATCGTCTTTGCCTTCTTGAACAGCTCGGCGTCGTCGATGAGCTCGATCGTGCGCTCGACCGTCCCTCCCGTCGCGTCGATGCCGAGCTTGCCGCCGATGAGCGGCTTGGTCGCGGAGTGGTCGAGGGCGTCAACGATGCCCGTCGTGATCGTGACGCGCTCAGGGCTCAGGCGGTCAAGGATGTGTTTGGTCAGCGCCTCGGAATCGCCCAGAGAAGGCGCCGACTCGTCGACGAAGAGCGCGTGCTTGACGAAACTCATCTGCCCGACGCCCCAAAGCGCGTGCATGATCTGCAGGCTGTGGCCCGGGTACTGCGGAGCGATCTTGCACAAGATCAGGTTGTGGAAGACGCCGTTCTCGGGCATCTTGTAGTCCACGAGGTCCGGCGCCTGCGTCTGCAGCAGCGGCAGGAAGATCCGCTCCGTCGGCAGCCCCATGTACTTGTCCTCGAGCGGCGGCTTGCCGACGACCGTCGCGTAGAACATCGGGTCGTTCTTCGCGGTGATCTTGCTCACCTCGAGCACCGGGTAGGGCTCTTTGAGGGTGTAGTAGCCGGTATGGTCGCCGAACATCCCCTCGATCTCCGTCACCTCCGGGTCGACCCACCCCTCGATGACGATATCCGCGTCCTCGGGCACATAGAGCGGGTTCGTCTGGCACTTCACGAGCCGCGCGCTTTTATTGCGCACGAAGCCGTACATCATCAGCTCGAAGATACCGTGCGGCAGCGGCGCCGTCGCGCACCAGGTGTAGAGCGGGTCGCCGCCGATGGCGACGGAAACGGGCATCTTGCGCCCCGCCTTCTTGTACTGGTGGAAGAGGTGGTTGGAGTCCTTGTGGATCTGCCAGTGCATCCCGAGACGCTTGTCGTCGTAGACCTGCAGCCGGTACATCCCGACGTTGTGCACTTCCCCGTCGAGGCTCTGGGTGTAGACCTGCCCCATCGTGATGAA
The DNA here is from genome assembly GCA_037383585.1 of Campylobacterales bacterium. GTDB lineage: Bacteria > Campylobacterota > Campylobacteria > Campylobacterales > Sulfurimonadaceae > Thiomicrolovo. The sequence goes on from JARROU010000187.1 coordinate 2,311, forward strand.
CTTGCCGCCGTCGTCGGGCCACGTTTTGAGGATCGGCAGCTCGGAGAGGTTCCCGATCTCGCGGGTCTGGCACGCCCCCGCGCCTCCCCGGCGCTTGGGGAAGACGTTGCGCAGGTCGAAGAGGAACTTGAAGGTCTCGAGCTTGTCGCTGAGCGACTTGGGCGGCTTGAGCTTCAGCGCCTTGCTCACCTTCGCCGCGATCTCATCGGGCGCAGCGCCGAAAATCTCACGCACGACGTCGTCGTTGGCGAAGATGTTCATGACGACGGGCATGTCGTAGGTTTTTCCCTCGGCCTTGTCCACGGGATGCGTAAAGACGAGGATCTTCGGCTCCTCTTTCTTGATCTCGGCATAGGCGATGTGCGGGATCTCGAGGTTGACGTCCAGCGGCGTATCGATGGTCTTGATCCATGGGGAGAGTGTCTCATATATCTTCATAAGCGTATTGTACATCAGTGCAACTCTTAAAAACCTGCAAAAAGGACAACGGACGTTCCGCCGCTGCCTAAATTAATTGCAAGAATTTATACTGGCAATTTGGCGATTCGGTATAATTGCGTAAAAAATTATGGAGAAACTATATGAACGTAGTAAAGATTCGCAAGTTCTGCCGCCCGTTCCGCATCGTCCTCGGTATGACCCTGATCGGCATCGGGGCTTACACCGGCAACCCGTGGTTCTACCTCGGCGCGGTCCCGCTCGTCGCGGGCATCATGAACTTCTGTCCGCTGTGCAAAGTCACCGGGCAGTGCAACATCATCTAATTCCGCTTTATCAGGGAACGGTTTCCCGTTCCCGTTTTCTTCCCTTACCCCGAAACCGAAGTGTTATCCCTGAGCAGAAATGTTTTGAC
>JARROU010000188.1:0-5366 GCA_037383585.1 Campylobacterales bacterium
TGCCAATGTCGCCGAAAAAACAGACACTGCATTGACAGAAGAGCGCTTCGCACGTATCGATGACACGCTGAAGCGGATCGGCACGCTCGCAACGCACCTCGATGAAAAAATGCCCGTCTTCTCACAGATGCTGAAAAGCGGCGACGCCATGGCCGTCCAGGCGAAGACGTCTCTGGTGTCTCTTCAGGAGAGCTTCGCCTCCATGGCGCAGACGCTTCAGGTCATTAACGCCCGCAACAAAAACGGCGACTACAGCATCAAAGAGACCATGGGGCCGGGGATGGCGCAGTTCGAGGTGACAATGCGCCAGATGGAACAGAGCCTGGTGCTGTTCAACCAGATGCTGCTGCGTTATGGCGAGCATCCTTCGGACCTGTTGTTTGAATATCAACCGCCGAAGGTGGGGCCGGGAGAAACAAAATGAAATGGATCGTAAGTGTTCTGATTGCTGCTGTGCTTGGCGGATGCTCCCTGACCAGGGAAGTGCCGCCGACACAGAGTTATCATCTGGACAGCGGTGAGACCGTCGCGCCTGCAGCGCAACAGTGCAGCGGGCGCGTCCTGCGGGTGGCGCTGCTTGAAGCCCCGCAGTGGCTGGAGGGCACGGCCATCTATTACGCCGGGGCCGACCATAAACTCTACCGCTATACCCGGGCGCGCTGGGAACAGCCGCCGGTGCAGCAGCTGCAGCAGATTATTGAAAAAAGCGTGATCGAAAGCGCGCTTTTTTCGGGCGTCCTCCCCTATAAGTCTCTGGCCAAGAACGATTGGCTGCTGGAAATCCGTGTCGAGCGGATGCTGCAGACCATTGAGGAGAACGGCCGCGGCGAAACGGAGCTGATGCTGTACGCGGTATTGGTCGATCAGTACAGCCGTCGCATCCTGGCGCAGAAAACATTCCGCTACCGCCATGAGAGCGACCGCGCCGATGTTCAGAGTGCGGTGGATGCCTGGAACAAGAGTGCAGGCACGTTCAGGGAAGAACTCATAGCGTGGCTGGATCATCAATGCCAAACGCAGATAAAAGTCGACCGAAGCGATGTCGATCTTTGACAGGGTAACGGACCGCACCGGCAGCCATGCGGAAAAGTACGCCCTGCGCGAGAAACTGTTCGGTACCGAGGACGTGCTGCCGATGTGGGTGGCGGATATGGACATCGACACGCCGCAGTGCGTGCGCGACGCCGTCCGGCGCAGGGCCGAGCACCCGGTCTACGGGTATGAAGAGATGCCCGACAGCGCCTATGCGGCGCAGTGCGACTGGACGGCGCGGCGCCATGGGTTGGAGCTGCAACGCGAATGGCTCTATTATTCGCACTCCGTCGTCGCATCCATTTCTGCCGCCATCGCGGCTTTTACGGCACCGGGGGACGAAGTTGTCGTACAGCCGCCGATCTATCCGCCCTTTGTCGGTATGGTACGGCAGTCCGGGCGGAAAGTACTTTCGAATCCCCTGAGGCAGGATGCCGCCGGCATCTACCGTTTTGACTTTGAGGGGCTGAAAAAGCAGATCGGCCCCAAAACGAAGCTGTTGCTGCTCTGCTCGCCGCACAATCCCGTCGGACGGGTCTGGGAGCGCGAGGAACTCGAAGCGCTGGCCGCGATCTGCTGCGAGCATGACATCCGGGTTTTTGCCGACGAAATCCATTCCGACCTGATTTTCGCCGGAGCACGGCATACTCCCTTCATGTCGCTCGGAGATGCGGTACGCGATCGAACCGTGTCGGCGATGGGACCCGGAAAGACATTCAACGTTGCGGGGCTGGCGATCTCGACGCTCGTCGTGCCCGGAGCACAGATGCGCGAGCGTTTTCAAAGTGTCTACGATGCAATTCATTTTGCGCAGGGGACGGTCTTCGGCCACGCCGGTTTCGAAGCGGCCTACCGGGAAGGCGAGGCGTGGCTTGAAGCCCTGCTGGTACACCTGCAGGGCAATATCGACCGGCTTTTCGAAGCGACGGCACAGTATGCGGGGATTGACTTCCTCCCGCCCCAGGGGACCTACCTCGCCTGGCTGGACTGCCGCAAAATGGGCTTTGCTACGGACCGGGCGCTGCGGGAGTTTTTTATCCGCGAAGCGCGGCTGGGACTCAGTCCCGGCATCTCGTTCGGCAAAGAGGGCAGCGGGTTCATGCGCCTGAATTTCGCCGTCCCGACGCCGACGATGGAGGAGGCGCTGATGCGGCTGAAGGGGGCGATGGAACGGCGTTAGTTCTGTAACCGTACCGTGTCACCGGCGATACCGTTTTGAAACCCGGCGGAAACAGAAGCGTAACGGAGGCTTTCTATACTTCGCGAAATGATCTATTGATCGGCAGCAGCAGCGTCAGCAGATGCAGCTGTTTGACCGCTTCAAAGAAAACGCCCGCGAAGCGAATGCCATCGTCAAACGCGGCGAATACGACCTGATGGTAGGTCAGAAACGCGAAATCGCCCGTATCAGCCAGGAGATCGCTTCGCTCGAGATGTCCGCACAGGAACAGTCGGCGTTGAACGCCGATCTGAAAGAGTATGAGGAACTTGTCAGCCGCATCGGGACGCAGCTCAAACTGAAGGCGCCGGAGCTCAATACCCATTACAAGCAGGTGCTCGGCGGACTGCCGAACTTCAACAAAAAACTGGGCAGCATCGGGCTGCGGGAACTGCTGCACAGCTGGCGGGAGCTCAGCCGCATCAAGAGCCGCTTTGTCAAACGTCCCAGCAGCAAGCTGGTCCGGGCATTTGAGAAAGAGTGGACGAACGTCACCGTGACGATCACGGAACTCTACCTCGACGAAGAGATGGAACAGCCGCTTTTCGACTACCTTGAGAGCTACAAAGCCTATTTCAACGAAATCAACACTGCCTACCGTACTGCGGGCTATGATAATGTCGCGCGGCTGAAACCTCTGACGTACCAGATCAAGATGCATTTTGAAATGCTGATCCCTAAGCTCGCCGTCAACAACTAACCCTCAAACCTCTTCTTTACCCTAAGATTGATATGCCCGGGAGGTTGAAAAAATTTCCGGAGCGTTTGCTGGTACAATGATGTATTTTATCGGGTTCCGGGCGTGGGATGTCGATGCCCCGGTCCGGAACCCGGTCAAAGGGGGCACGGTGAAAAAAGCAATGATCCTCAGCGGCGCGGGGCTCAGCGCCGAGAGCGGGCTTCGAACCTTCCGCGACCACGACGGATTGTGGGAAGAGTACGACGTCATGCAGGTCTGTTCGACCGAGGGGTGGGAAAAAGACCGTGGGCTGGTCACCCGTTTTTACAACGCCCGCCGCAAAGACCTGGCGGACAAACATCCGAACAAAATGCACCGTGCCATTGCGCAATTGCAAAAAAAGTATCCCGGCCGGATCTGGAACCTGACGCAGAACGTCGACGACCTGCTTGAGCGTGCCGGCTGCAACGAGGTGATCCACCTGCACGGAACGCTGCGCGACCTGCGCTGCGAACACTGCGGCCACGTCTGGGACATCGGCTATACGGAGCAGACCGAGCACGACTGCTGTCCGCGCTGCGAAAGCGCGCAGGTACGTCACAATGTCGTCATGTTCGGCGAAAGCGCGCCGATGTACCGAAAGATTTACGAAGCCGTGAACGATGCCGATCTTTTCGTTGCCATCGGTACCAGCGGACAGGTGATTGATCTCGTACCGATCGCGAAAGAGTTCGAACACGCCATACTCGTCAATCCCAAGCGCGAAGAGTACGTGACGATGCTCGGTGCTTTCGAGGAGTACATCGATACATACTTTTCGGATTTCCTTCAGATGGGTGCCGTGGCGGCGGCGGGACCGCTGATGGAACGGATAGAACGGTTTATGCAGTTTCAGGAATAGAAGCGCATTGAAATACAACGGTGACATTGCGGTAACAGGGAGGAGATAAACGGCCGTTACCATTGCGCCATCTTGCATCCGGAGTAAAGCGATGAAAGAGACCATTTTTGTGATACGGCACCTGGACAACGGTTGGGACTGGCCCGACATCTACAGCGACGAAATCGCGACGGAGTACTTTTGCGAAGAACTCGAAGTCCCCGAAGAGCTGATTGAGCGTGTGGAATGCTATGACGGTGCTATGAAACTTTCTTTGCACCGTGACCGGCGTTATTTCCGCGAAGACTGGTACGCCAATCTGCAGCGCTCGGCCTGAGAATGTTCCGGCATCAATCGCGCCTTCCTTTACTCGCGCTATAATCCCTTTATGATTTTGCGAAAAACCTCCGACGCGCTTTGCGCTGTTTTGTGATCCGATGCCGACCGTCCCTGAAAAAATGACTGCATTTGTCGCAGAACATCATGTCCTGACCTTGGCGACGAGCTGCGAAGGTGTGCCCTATGCCGCGCCGCTTTTTTACGCCTACGATGCAGAGCGGAATCGCTTTATTTTTGCTTCCGGAGCGGAAACGGAGCATGCAAAACAGATGCTGGAAAACCCGTCGGTGGCCGCCGGCATCTATCTGGAAACGGAAACGGTCGGCAAGATACAGGGGCTGCAGTGTCTCGGCATCGTCGTGCCTGCCGACGATGCGGACAAGAAATGCTATTTTGGCCGCTACCCCTATGCGCGTGCGCTCCAGCCGACGCTGTGGCGGCTGGAGCCGACGTGGATGAAGCTGACCGACAACCGGCTCGGTTTCGGGAAAAAACTGCTCTGGGAAGCTATTCCGTCTCCCCGGGCATAGACGATACCATGACGTCACGTTCCAGTTTGAAGGCGTCGGGTCTCGCGTAGTGTCCCGCGACGTCGAGATTCCATTTCGCGCCTTTCGCGTGCACCGGGTCGACTTCGGCGTAGAGGATCCCCTCTTCCCGGTACAGCGGCTCGGCGAGGATTTCGCCGTCGGGACCGGCGATCATGCTGTTGCCGCTGTTGATCCATTTGCCGACGGAGGCATAGTAGGGTTCGAGCTCCGGCAGGACCTTGAGCACCGTCTTTTTACGCAGCAGCATGCAGCTTCCGGCAATATAGACGCGTCCCTCCTTGCCGATGTGGCGCAGGCTGGCCTGCCAGGCACTCCCCTCGTCGTAGGTCGGGGCGGCATAGAGCTCGATCCCCTTTTCGTACAGGCTCTGGCGCACGAGCGGCATGTAGTTTTCCCAGCAGATCAGCCCTCCAAGACGGCCGAGAGAGGTGTCGTAGACCTCAAGCGTCGCCGGATCACCGAAGGCCCAGGCCGTGCGTTCGGCCAGGGTTGGGACGAGTTTCTGGTGATGTCCCAAAATCGTTCCGTCGGGGCCGATAAAAAGAAGGGTATTGTAGACAGAGCCGCCGCTGGAGCTTCGTTCATTGACGCCGATCGCAAGGTAAATTCCCGCTTTTTTGGCCGCAGCCCCCAGGGCATCCGTTTCGGGCGAGGGGATGGAGACAG
>JARROU010000189.1:0-5774 GCA_037383585.1 Campylobacterales bacterium
ACGGCAAGATCAGCAACAAGGTCCTGGTCGGACCGTTCAAAGGCCGCAGCGACGCCAGAGCCCATCTGCAGGACGTCCGCCGCAATATCGAGCCGGGCGCGTTCATCTATACCATCAAACCGTAAAAAGCGAGTTCCATGTTCCATCATACCCAGTTTATGCTCGATCAGTTCGCGCCGATCGCGCTTTACCAGAAACTCAAAAATGCCTTTGAGAATGAAATCACCTTCCTGTTCGAGAGTGCCGGCAGCAGCGGCGGCAAAAACAGTATCGTGCTTATCGGCGCCCGCGAACGCCTGCAGTACCGCGACGGGGTGACGCGCTACACGAATGCAAAGGGCGAGACAGAGGCCGTTGACGCCTCCCCGTTCGATTTCCTGAAGACCTACTATTCAAAGATCGATACCGCCCCCTATAAAGAGGTGTGCAAAGCGCTCGACATCGGCTATGCCGACGGATTTATCGGCTACATCGGTTACGACATGGTCAAGGTCTTCGAGCCCGTCTTGCAAACGTACATGGAAAACCTCGATGACCCCATGGGCATCCCCGATCTCGACCTGATCCTGCCGAAACTCGTCGCGGTCTATTCGCATACCAACCACAAGATCACCCTGCTGACAACGCAAAAACAGATGGCAGCACGTTTCGACGCACTCGAAGCCGACATCAAAGGCGAGTACGCCTACACCCCGCTGGTGCCGATGCGCAACGATGAAGGCGGCGCTTTCGCCTTCAGCAAAAAGCGCTTCTTCGAGATGGTGGCCGATTCCAAAGCGATGATCAAAAGCGGCGACGTCTTCCAGATCCTGATGACCAACCGCTACACCCGCAAAGCGCAGGTCGATCCCTTCAGTTTTTACCGCATCCTTCGCACCAAGAACCCCTCCCCGTACATGTACCTGTTGGAATACGAGGATTTTGCCATCGTCGGCAGTTCGCCGGAGGTCATGGTGCGGCTGCATGAGAACGAACTGCTGCTGCGCCCGATCGCCGGAACGCGCAAGCGCGGCGCCACCAAAGAGCGCGACCGCGAACTCGAAGAGGAGCTTCTCGCGGACCCCAAAGAGCTCGCGGAGCACCTGATGCTGATCGACCTGGGCCGCAACGACGTCGGCCGCGTCGCGAAGACGGGCACGGTCAAGGTCGAGGATATGATGCACATCGAGCGCTATTCGCACGTCATGCACATCGTCAGCGACGTGACCGCGCAGCTGCGCGAGGACAAGGACATGTTCGACCTTTTCATGGCCACCTTCACCGCCGGAACGATGACCGGTGCGCCGAAGATCCGCGCGATGGAGCTGATCGCCGAATTCGAGGGACTCAAGCGCGGCTTCTACAGCGGTGCCATCGGCTACTTCGGCTTCGACGGGAACATGGACAGCGCCATCACGATCCGCACTTCCCTCGTCAAACCGGGCGAGGTTATTCTTCAGGCCGGTGCGGGGATCGTTGACGATTCGCAGCCCGAACTCGAATACCTCGAAGTGCAGAACAAACTCGGCGCGCTAATGAGCTCGCTGGAGGACCTCAAGCTTGACAACTGAGCTCTTCGCCATCTTCGGCGACCCCGTGGCCCATTCCCGCTCGCCGCTGATGCACAACCACGTCTTCAAAACCCTGGAGTTCCCCGGCTGCTATACCCGCGTCCGTCTCAAAGACGGACGCCGGCTCCGTGACACTTTCTTCACGCTGGGGCTTCAAGGCGCCAACGTCACCGTCCCACACAAGGAGGCGGCCTTCAATGCCTGCGACGAGGTGCGCGGTTTCGCCAAAGAGGTCGGCGTCGTGAACACCCTCGTCAACGAAAACGGAAGGCTGATCGGCTACAACACCGATGCCGACGGCTTCCTCTTCGCCATCCGTGCCTTCGAAGCCGTCGAAGACGTCCTGATCCTCGGGGCCGGGGGCACGGCGCGCGCGCTGGCAAAACGCCTCCGGCAGAACGGCAAAACAGTCGATGTCCTCAACCGTTCCGAAAACCGTATGGCTCCTTTTGCCGCCGAAGGCTTCAAAACGATGACCTGGGAGACCTTCGAACCGAGGGGATACGACCTCGTCGTCAACACCACCTCCGCGGGTCTCGAGGACGACAGCCTCCCCGCCCCGGAAACGCTGCTGCAACCGCTGCTCGAATCCAGCCGCTATGCCGCCGACGCCATCTACGGCAAAGTCACGCCGTTTCTCGCTCTGTGCGCCGCACTGGAACTTCCGGCCATCGACGGTGCCGAAATGCTGCTGGGACAGGGCGTCCTTGCCAACCGATACTTTACACAAGAACGCTACGATGCCGACACCATCGAAAAGGTGATGCGTGAAAGTTTTGCCTTCTAGAGTGCGCCGTTATCCGGCGGCATTCATGTTTCTCCTCCTGCTTTGCGCCCCGCTTCTTTCGGGCTACAGCAATTGCGATTTCAGGGTCGGCGCCTATGAAACCATCTGCAAAAAAGCGCTCGAAAAAGGCGTGAGCATCGACTACGCCAACCGTTACCTGCTGGCCCCGCAAAGCGCCAAACGCGACGCGGAGAGCCTGCGTCTCTTCGCTCCGGCCATGATCTCGGTGCACCACGCCAACGAAAAACGTGCGAACAATGCCCTGGTCGAATTCATACCGGAGATCGTCAAGAATCTTCGACGCTATCGCGCGGCGTACGACACAGCGGAGAAACGCTTCGGCGTCAACCGGGAGGTCATCGCCTCGATCCTGGCGAAGGAGACGCGTCTGGGACGGGTTTCTTCGAAGCACGATGCCTTTACGGTGTTCAATACCCTGGTACGGGAACTTACGCCGGCGCCGTCGGTATTCCGCAGTTCATGCCGCAGAATTTTCATCTCATTACAAGCTACGGGAGCGGCCCGGGGAACCTTGAAACCATGGAAGACGCCATCCTCTCCACGGCCCGTTTTCTGCATGTAAATGCCGGGTTCAAGCGCCTGATCGACTGGACAAAGATGCCGGAAATGGCCCGGATCGAGAACGCATGGTACGATTACGACTTCGCCCATGACCGTGCATCGTTCGCTTTTGCCAGAAGCCGCAAAAACGGCAGGGATTACAACTGCTTCGCCTGCGGCAAGCCGGAACTCGCCTACCTCTGCGGCTACGTCAAAAAGATCATGCGCTACAACAACTCCAGCAACTACGCCGTCGGCGTACTGCGGCTGGCGTATGATGCCCACAAGTCTCTCAACGGCATACGGTAATTATTCAAAACGCGTTACACTAACGAAGCCCCCTTTTCAAGGAGTTTCCATGACGACACCGGCACGATGGATCGCCCTTCCCGTACTTGCCAGCAGCCTGCTCTTTTCGGCTGCCCTCTCCCAGGCCTCCTCCGACACCTCACTGGTCATCTACAACTCCGGAGTCGGCCTGGTGCATGAGACACGCTCGCTCACCGTCGACGCGGGAGAACAGAGCATCGTCTACCCCGGCGTGGCGACGACGGTGCAGACCGATTCCGTCAATGTCCGGCTGCCCAAGGGCTTGACGCTCTATTCGCAGCAGTACCGTTTTGACAAGATCACCCTCGGCAAGATCATCGAAGCGCACATCGGGAAAAAAGTGCGCTACAAAACGGGCCCGGTATGGAACCGGACGCTCCGCGACGGCATACTGCTTGCGGCCGATCCGGCCGTCGTCAAAACGGACCGCGGGATTGAAAGCGGTATCCCTGCCGAGGTGTTTCTCTTTGAAAGCATCCCCGATACGCTGATCATGAAACCCTCGCTGGTCTGGAACATCAAAGCCGAAAAGAAAACCCGCGGTGAAATGACACTGGACTATCTGCTCTCGAAGATCCGATGGAAAAGCGACTATACCCAGGACCTGGGCAAGGAAAAAGGGAATCTGACGGGATGGATCACCGTCGACAACCGTTCGGGCAAACGCTTCGATGCCATCCGTCTCAAGCTCCTCGCCGGCGACATCAACCGCGCCGCTCCGGTACGCTATGCGGATGTTATGGCCATAGAAAAGACCCCCCTCGCAGGAAGCGTCTCCCAAACAGCGCACGAGGGGTACCACCTCTACAGCGTCCCGTTCAAGGTCACGATCGCCGACAACGAAAAAACGCAGATCAAATTCACCGACCGCCCGGACCATCCGCTCAGACGCCTCTACGAAGTGACGATGCAGCCGCCCTTCTCCGCGTCAACCGAACGCAAGCGCCCCGTCATCCAGTCCGTTGAACTCTCCGGATTCGACATCCCGCTTCCCGGCGGAATTGTGCGCACCTACTCCGACGCCGACGGCACCAGGGTGCTCCTGGGTGAATCCCGGCTCGACAATACGCCGAAAAACGAGAAAGTGACTTTGCACCTCGGAACCAATTTCGACCTGGTCGCGAAAAACCGGCTCATCTCCCGCGGCGGCGACAGCCGTTACCGGGAAGCGACCGTCGGCTACGTCCTCGCCAACCGCTCCGATGCGCGCAAGGGCGTGGACGTCATCGTTCCGGGCGTCATCGAAAAAACGGACCGCCAGACGACGGTCACGTCCGGCGAGCCCTACACACGCCCCGACGGCTATTCGCTGCGTTTCCGATTCATGCTCGATGCCGGGGAGACAAAAACGTGGGAAGCGACCTACCGCACCCGCAAAGAGTAAGCCGCCCTAGAGCTTTTCCGGAAGGGATGTTTCCCGACAGTACAGCGGCAGACGGAAATGCCGCTCTTCTTCCGTCAGTGGTTCGCATGCATTTTTCTGCAGCTCCAGCACCGCTTCGTCCGCTTCCGAGACATCGCTTTTTTGTTCGAACCGCTGACGGATACGGTGCCGGAGCTCCGCGTCGTCGCAGGTGATGTCGAGGATGACCAGCCGGACCCCCAGCCGCTGTGCCAAGTGTTCGAACCGTTCGCGCTGGGCCCGCTTGAGGAACGTCGCATCCGCCACGGCGGCATACCCGCCCCCGATCACGTTTTCGGCCAGTTCGGCCAGTCGGGCATAAGTCGCTTCCGTTGCCTCGGGCGTGTAGATATCTGTTTCTTGCCCTTCTGTCCGGAAAAGGCGCATGCGTTCGATGTCAGAGCGGAGCCGAATCGCCCCGAACCGCTCGACGGCCATCAGCGCGAAGGTACTCTTGCCCGAGCCCGAGAACCCGTGGGTGATCGCAAGGAAGGGTCGGTGGTTCTTCTGATACGATCGCGCCAGTGCCACATAGGACTTCGCCTCTTCGATCACGGCGGTGCGTTCCTCGTCCGGCATCTCCTGCGCGGCATGCAGCGCCAGGACCTTCGCGCGGACCATGGCGCGGTAGGTTTTGTAAAAGGCCAGCAGTGCCACGGCTTCATAGTCGCCGGTCTTCTCGAGGTAGCGGTTCAGGATACGGCGACTCTGCGGGATCAATCCCCGGTATTCAAGGTCCATCAGCAGAAAAGCGAGGTCGCTGATGACGTCGATATGACTGAGATAGGGATTGAACTCGATCGCATCAAAGAGCATGGGGCGGCCGTCGAAGATCGCCATATTGTGCAGGTGCATGTCGCCGTGGCATTCCCGGATAAAACCGTTCTGCTTTCGCTGCTGCAAAAGCGGCTGCAGCCGGGCATGTTCCGCCAGGGTCCATTCCCGGACTGCCGCAACCGCTTCGGCCAGTGCCGCATCTCGGCTCAGAGACGCCATAAGGTCGAAGTTTTCGAGCATCGGAACGAGAACGCGTTCGGGCGTACCGAAATCACTCTCCGGCTCCGCGGGCTGTGCTTCCGCATGCATGCCGGCCGCCGTATCGGCAACGGCATCGCACCAGACCGCTTTCAACCCTTCCGCCTTC
>JARROU010000190.1:0-3110 GCA_037383585.1 Campylobacterales bacterium
CGATGGCCCGGCGGAACGCATCAAGGTGATTGAGGCTTCCTGCTTTGAGGTTGGAAAAGACATTGACGACGTCCTGCGGCATGCCGACCATCGCGGATTCGAGGTCATCGATGTCGGTCAATTCGATCAGTTCGCCCACCTTGAGCGCATCGAGCTTGGAAATCGAGCCCTGCTCCACGCATGTATCGTATAACTGCTGCAGCAACGGCAGTTCGAACTGGCCGACGAAGTCGAGATTGACATACGACGTATCGACTCCGTACGTGTCGCACAGCGTTCCCGCCGCCTCGATGTGGCGCTGCTCGGAAAGCTGAATCATTGCGAAGGTGTTCTCTTCGGGGTAAAGTTCGCCCAGTGTGATGTAGATGTCGCGTGCGACCTTCTCCTCCTGGAAAATATAGAAAAGCTTGTCCTTTTTCTCTTCGGAAAGCGTTGTTGAACCGTTGTTGCCGCCTTTTTTACCACCCTTGGCCTCCAATGCCGTCCCGCTTGCCGCGCCCGCCGCCAGCAGCGCCGCCCCCGCTTTTGATACCTTATTCAGAAACTCGCGTCTGTTGTTTTTCATAAATACTCCTGTTAAAAACTGAATGTATTCTAAAGAAAAATTGTTACATTAGTGTTAGCGGCTTTAATAAAAAAGTCAAAAGTTAACCAAGCTGCGCTACCATTAATGCACTGTTCCTCAAGGCGAAACAATGCAAGACTCCAAAAAAAGCATCGATCTGCCCGGCGCCATTGCCATCGGGATCGGCGGGATGGTCGGCGGCGGGATTTTCGCCGTGCTGGGCGAAGCGGTCTCCCTTTCGCACGGCGCGACGCCGCTGGCCTTTGGCTTCGGCGGGCTGGTGGCGCTGCTGACGGCGTTTTCCTATGCCCGGCTCTCGGTCGCGTTTCCCGGCCGCGGCGGCACCGTCACCTTTATCGACCGCGCGTTCGGCAACAACCTCGCCTCGGGCAGCGTCAACCTGATGCTGTGGCTCAGCTACCTCGTCACGATCGCGCTGTACGCCGTCGCCTTCGCCTCGTACGCCCAGACCTTTTTCCCCTCCGGGTCGCCGCTGCTACGGCACGCGCTGATCTCGCTGGCCATTGTCCTTCCCACCCTCATCAACCTCGTCAGCGCCTCCTTCGTCAGCCGCTCCGAGACTTTCATAGTCGCTATGAAACTCATCCTGCTCGCCGTCATCATCGTCTTCAGCTTGCCCTATGTCCGCTCCGACCATTTCGATCCCGCGCACTGGGGACCGCTCTTTTCCGTCGTGGCCGCCGGCATGATCATCTTCGTTGCCTACGAAGGGTTCGAGCTGATCGCCAACGCCGCCGAGGACATCGAAGCCCCCGAACGCAACCTTCCACGCGCCTTTCTGGGCAGCGTTCTGATCGTCATCGCACTGTATGTGCTGATCGCCGCCGTTACCGTCAGCACGGTGCCCGAGGACGCGCTGGTACATGCCAAGGATTACGCCCTGGCCGTCGCGGCGAAACCGGCGCTGGGACAGACCGGGTTCACCCTCGTCGCCGTCGCCGCGCTGCTGGCGACTTTTTCGGCCATCAACGCCACCATCTACGGCAACGCCCGCCTGGGCTACACCCTCGCGATGGACGGCCGGCTCCCTGAGGGCTTTGACGAAGAGCGGCGCAACGAGCCCTTTATCGGCATCCTCGTCACGATGGCCGCGGCCCTGATGATCGCCAACACGATCGACCTGACTGAGATCGCCATCATCGGCAGCGCCGGTTTTCTGTTGATCTTCACCCTCGTCAACGCCGCGGCGCTAAAACTCGCTGCGCGGACCGGGGGCAACAGGACACTGCATCTCACTGCCCTGCTTCTCAGCGCCGCCGCGCTGGCCGTGCTGCTTTACCACACCTGGGAGGAGAATACTCGTGCCGTCATGATCTTTGGCACCTTCGCCGGGATCTCGGTCATTTTCGAAGCCCTCTACGGACGATGGGGACGGGGACACTTTCTTGAAAGGAAATATGAATAGAAGAAAGACGCAGCGGTCTGCAGACTGGTGTTTGTTGGCTCCGGAAGCCGTCAAAGGCTACAGCGACTGGAAGCCGCTTCTTGAAGGAAACAGCGACGGCGCAAATGCCTTCGTGCTCACCTGTACCGTCTGTCCGATTTCCAGCTGCTCCACATCGTTGCGGTCGAGCACGACCTCGACGATCTGCTGGCCGATGGCGACGACCGCGATGTGGATGACGTCGGCCTTAATGAGGTCGAGCAGTTCGCCCTCGAGCGTAAACTTCTGCGTGCCGCTCGTGCGAAGCAGCACTTCGGCCGGCGTGCCGTCTTTGACGATGCTGCCCTGATCCAGCACCACGACCCTTTCGGCCAGACGGTAGATCTCGCTGGGGTCGTGGCTGACCATGATCGTCGTCGTCCCGAAGGCTTTGTGCAGGGTCAGGATGTCGTGCTGAAGCTTCGTGCGCATTGCAGGATCGAGGGCGGAGAGCGGCTCGTCCATCAGCAGCAGTTTCGGGCGGTTCATCAGGGCGCGGCAGAGCGCGACACGCTGTTTCTGGCCACCGCTGAGCGTCCCGGGCAGGCGGTCTTTGAGTTCCAGCAGCCCCGTCAGTTCCAGCAGCACCGCGGCGTGGGCACGGTCCTTCGCCGCATACAGCAGGTTCTGCTCCACACTCATGTTCGGGAAAAGCGCGTAATCCTGGAAGACGAAGCCGATGCCCCGCTTCTGAGGCGGCAGGCTCTTACCGTTTCTCAGCCACGCCTCCTCGCCGACGGCGATGTTCCCCCCGGCCGCTTCCAGTCCCGCCAGGATGCGCAGCAGCGTCGTCTTGCCGCTGCCGCTCTTGCCCGCGAGGGCGACAAAGGACTTCTCCTCGATTTCGAGTTGTACGTCAAGGCGCATCGCCCCCGCACTGCCCTGCAACGTTTTTTGTACGTCCAGTCCGATCATCACGCCACCCCGATCCGCCGACTCTGGCGCTGGTTGAAGATGTAGACGCCGAGCAGGACGATGAAACTGATCGCCACCATGATCGCACTGTAGATGTGCGCCGTTTTATAGTCCATGATCTCGACAAACTCGTAAATGGCCACCGAAGCGACCTTGGTCTCGCCCGGGATGGAACCGCCGACCATC
>JARROU010000191.1:0-3063 GCA_037383585.1 Campylobacterales bacterium
CGGTAAGTACTTTTTTCATAAACATAACTCCTGTTTTTTTGTGAAGATCTGTTGGATCAACGACGGCAGTATATAACTGTAATTATTAAATAATATTTAATTTAGTATCAAATGCTTTCATTTATTTCTCCCACAACCATGTCCGACCCACCGCATTTCCCGGTTTTTGCCCCGTTCGCCGCCGCTCGTAGCGAATTTAGTCAATGGAACAATGGATTGGGGGAATCGGTATGGGAAGCAAAGTACAGTAGCCGATAGTGCCATCAAACACGTGTCGCCTTCGGTGTCCGGGAAATACACACTAAAATGACAATGTTCATATTTTAAACATTCTTTTATCTTCGCAGAGTTATCATGATTATAGTACGTACTACGATCTTAAGAGGTACCAAAAAGGAAGCCGATGAATCAAATGAATTTGTTGGCGGTTTTGGGTCCCGCGTCGGCTGAGGAAGCCGCCCCTAATACAGAGTTGGGGTATGGGCAGAAACGCGACAAAGGATCGGGTTATTTAAGTAAAATGCCTTTCGTGAAAGTGTGAAGCCGGGTCACAGCAAGCCTGATTGCGAGACGCTCATGACAGTGAAGCGTCATTGATAGTGAGACCGCAGGACAGATAGTTTCACGGACAAGATGCCGGGCAGGCAAAAGTCAGAACTTGACTACGTCGTGCCTTAATGAAGGTTCACGACTGTGCGACGCCATATGCCGCCTCGGGAGAATGGCATCTTACAAGGTGCATCGCATGCACCGCCTGGGCCAAGACAACCGCCCTGGGAACAGCAGGTTCCCACCGCCGCCGCGTGATGCGGCCGCGGCACTTCTTCCCTATCAATTACACTTCGACTTTTTTCCAAATGCTTTTATCAAGCCAAAGCTCTATACTTTACCATTAGCTTCGGGACAGCGAAGTGCATTAATTCAATTGGCGGAAGGTCGTTATGTGTGCCTTGAAAGCCGTTCCGGAGGCCATACGACGAGTGGAACGTGCGATTCACAGAACGACGATTTTCTTTTGGTTCTTTTCTTGTGAAAAAGAAAAGAATGCATAGCATATATCTTTGCCACTTTTTTCTCAAAGAGAGTGCAAGCACAAGATAAAAAGTAGTGCAAAAATCGGCCTTTCGCGAATCGCTCATCCCTCCCGGCTTGTTGCCTCCGGGATGGCTTTCAAGGAGCGCTCAAGGCCAACTCTTGATTTAATTGAATGCGCTTCGACGTGTCGAAGCTCTCTTTCTCTCATTAGCTTCGCTATGCCGAAGCGCATACCATCAATAGACAGAAGGTCGTTAAGCGTGCCTTGAAAGCCGCCCTGTAGGCATAAAGCCGAGAAGGGCGAGCGATTCGCGCAACGACGATTTTCTTTTGGTTCTTTTCTTATGAAAAAGAAAAGAATGAACAAATTTCGATCTATTTTCAAAAAGCGGTCCGAAAGACATTAATTTACTATGCGCTTCAAAACGCTTTATAAGGTCACGAAGACCCGATCTTCGTCATCTTTTCCACTTCATGCTTGCGGTAGACCTCAAAACGCTTCGTATCGAAAGTGTAATCCAGCGCGACCACCCTCTTCCACATCCCCTCTTTGAACGCTTTGACGGCCGCATTCAGGCGCGCGTACTCCCCGGACATTTCCAGCCGTGCCTCGTACGCCTTCTTGCGGGCGCGTTCCACACTCAGCGCTTCGAACATCTCCAGCGGCAGCAGCGCTTCCAGGGCCTGTCGTATGGCATCGATGCGCTCTGTTTTCGCAATGGTATCGAGCTCCACCCCGTATGCACCGTCCCACTTTTTCTGCTGTCCGGGGGAAAGCTCGTAGGTGTTGTAGCGCTCCAGCGGGTTGTCGAACACGACGGGACCGTGATGCACCCTGGAAGCCCCATGGGTAAACGCATCGAGCGCCATCTGCAGTTTCTGCGCAAAACTGGCGCTGATCTCCCGGCCGGCCGGATCAAAGTCGGTCATCGTGACCAGGTAGACTTCCGGCTCGGACTGCAGGACGCGGGCCATCTGCGCGATCTCGAAATTGGGGATCTGCCCGCTGCTGAGATACACGCTTCCTTCGATCTCCTCGGCGATAAAATCGAAATCCGGCAGCTGTTTTTCGCAAAAGAGGATGATCGGAAGGTCGCGCCGCTCAAACGCCTTGGAGGTGATGTCGAGACGCTCGTAGATGTCGACGTCGCCTTCGAGGAAGAGGTTCCACAGGTGCGCACCGATCGTCTCCGTCACCGCTTCGCTGAACTCCGCTTCCGTCTGCCCCGGCTTCTGCCACGGCTTTATGCGGTGCTTGATCTGGTACCAGATCGTCCGGATCGTATTGGCTTCCTCGCCCGTTGCCAGAAATTCGTCGGTGAACGCCCTTACGGCTGCTGCTCTTGTCATCATGGCTTGTCTCACTCGTTTTTCGGGTACATACGATTATTGTACCGTAGGACGGCGGCGAAACAGACGTGACGAGCGTCGGGGACAGCTACAGATGCCCTTCGCGCTGGAAGCTGAGAAAACCGCTGTCCGTGATGATGAGATGATCGAGCAGCTCGATATTGATAAAAGCGCCGACCTCCTTTAGACGCTCCGCGATCGTATAATGTTCCGGTCGCGGTGCAGGGACCCCGTCGGGATTGCGGTGGGCCACGATGACGCCCGCGGCGCGGTCCGTGATGGCGTCGGTAAAGACATTGCACGGATGAAGCGGGTGTTCCGCAAGCGTTCCGGCAGGGATGACACGCATTTCGATCAGAGCGAGAGTGCGGTCGAGTGTCAGCACGACAAAGCACTCCTTCATCTTTTGCAGCGGTTCGGAAAGAAACGAAAGCACGTCGTCGGGCGACGCGATCTTGTAGCGTTTGTGCGGCATACGGGTAGAGGAGGAGTCGTAGAGCTCCTGCGGGGATGCCAGTGCCGTTTCAGTGATAGAAAAGCTGCTGCAGGCGTGCGTCTCCCCTACGGTGTTGTCGAGCGTTTCGTCTGCTGCAGTGCAGACAATAGAGTTTTTTCCGACAAATCGGCATATGTATTGCGCCCAGGTCCACGCCAATGCGCTTACGGTATCGAACGCCC
>JARROU010000192.1:0-4012 GCA_037383585.1 Campylobacterales bacterium
TTCATTCTTTTCTTTTTAGAAAGAAAAGAACCAAAAGAAAATCGTCGTTGCGCGAATCGCTCGCTGCTCCCGGCTTGAGGGCATTTCTAAGCACCCTGTACAGACTTCAGAGGGCTTTGGAAGCGTGAGATTTTCTTTGTTTTCTGCGAAGGCCTGGCCGTAGCTAAGTCAAGCGGAAAACGGAGGAAAGATCGTGTTTCAAAAGTCCTCCCGCAGGGCGAAACAGAGAAAAGCCATATGTTTGGGCATTTAGCAACCTTACTCTTTGAAAATGTGCATTTAGCACATTTCTCACCGAGGTATCGTTGTCGTTTCTCGACTTGGCTATGGCTAGGCCTTGACCAAAGGGAATGCCCTCGGGTGCAAAGCGTCGCCTTGATTATGTCTTTCTCTGCTTCGCTGAAACTGCACAGGGTGCTTAGAGATGCCCTATGCCTCCGCAACGGCTTTCAAAGCACGCTTAACGACACTCTGCCTATCGATTAACGCGCTTCGGAGAATCGAAGCTAATGAGAGAAAAAGAGCTTCGACAAGTCGAAGCGCATTCAATCAATAAAGAAGCTGGCCTTGAGCGCTCCTTGAAAGCCGCCCTGGAGGCATAAAGCCGGGAAGGGCGTGCGATTCGCGAAACAAAGCGTTCTACGACATCCTGCAGGCCGCCGACGACGCCAACGCCTTCTGGCAGAAGATGGTGCAGTTTCTCTACATCGCCATCCCCTACATCTTCGCGGCGATCGCTTCGAGCTACTTCGCCCGCCACTACGCCTTTCGCTGGCGCCAGGCGATCACCTTTTACTACCTGCCGTACTGGAGTTCGCATCCGGGCAACATCGAAGGGGCGTCGCAGCGCATCCAGGAGGACACCTACCAGTTCGCCAACGCGCTGGAGTCCCTGGGGCTGGGCTTTTTCCGCTCGGTGCTGACCCTGATCGCCTTTATCCCGATTTTGTGGACGCTCTCGGAGAAGATCACGATCCCCTGGCTGGCGGAGATCCCCGGTTCCCTGGTCTGGATGGCGATGCTGACCTCCGTCGGCGCCGTGCTCATCTCGTTCGTCGTCGGCATCAAGCTGCCGGGGCTGGAGTACAACAACCAGCGCGTCGAGGCGACCTACCGCAAGCACCTGGTCTACAGCGAAGACGACAAAACCTATGCCGACCTGCCGACCATGGCGGAGCTGTTCATTGGGCTGCGCCCGAACTACTTCCGGCTGTTCAACCACTACACCTATTCCTCTCCGTCATCAAGCGTCTGCGCGAATTCGAATCCCACCTGATCGACCGGCACCCCGAACCGCAGTCGGTCCCGGCGCCGCTGTATGTGCGGAACAAAAGACGGGACCACTTTAAAGACTGATGATGCAGATCCGTATTTTCCAAGGCAACGACCTCGTACTCCCCGAATCCGACGCCAACGTCGTCATCGATGTCGTCCGTGCCTTCACGGTGGCACACTACGCTTTTTTACGGGGCGCGCAGAAGATCCTGCTCGTGCCCGACGTGCCGGAGGCGCTGGCCGTGCGGGATGAACTGCCCGGCGTGCTGCTGGCCGGCGAAATCGGCGGGCTGCCCATCGAAGGGTTCGACCTCGACAACTCCCCCTGCCGCTTCGCCGATGCCGACCTGGAGGGGAAGATCCTCGTGCAGAAGACGACCAACGGCGTCAAGGCGGCGCTGCATTCGCTGGGGGCGCCGCTGGTGCTCGTGACGGGCTTTTCCAACGCAAAGGCGACGGCGGAGTTCCTGGTCCGGCGTTTCGGCGGCACCGATGCGCGCATCAACCTCGTCGCCTCGCACCCCACCGGCGACGAAGATCTCGCCTGCGCCGAATATATACGCTCCTATATAGCGGGCAAAACGATGAGCTCCGATGAGGTCCGCGAGCGCATCTACGGCTGCGAGACCGTCAAAAAATTCCTCGACCCCGGCCGCCCCGAGTTCGACCCGAACGACATCGACTACTGCGCCTGCGAGCTGCCGCCCGAGTTCGTCATGGCCGTCCGCAAAGCAGGGCGGCGGCCCGAGATGCGCAAGGTGATGCTGTAGAGAGCGGGACTTTCCGCTTTTAATGGTTTCGCTGAAGTCTTCGGTCAGTGCCTTTTCATTACAATGTCACAGAAGGAGATTCCATGGTCAATTTTGAGGAGCTTTTCGGCCTGATCGATGTCGGGATCACCGTCTATGAACCGATTGGTCAGGGCAATGACTTCAAAGTCGTCTACATCAATGAAAAAGCGAAGGGACTCTGCCATTTTGCCGAGGGAGAGCCTGTCGCCGAAGCGTTGTCCGAACTTTTCCCGGTCAATGCCACCCGTCCTCTGCTGGATTTTTTCAAAGAGGTCTACCGTACGGGGAAACCTCAGGAGATCACCCTGGTTCCCTGTTTCGGTTCCGTCAGGCAGTGGCAGGAGGGCTACATCTACCGACTTTCCAGCGGGCACCTCGTTTCACGCTGCACGGGGGTGCACGAAGCGCGTGCGAGAGAGCTCCTGGCCCCGAATGAACGTCTCACCTTTAGAACGATCCTCGATACGGCGCCCATCGGGATCTGGTCCCAGGATGCGTCCGGGAGGCTTCAGTTTGTCAACAAGGCCTTCTGTGACGCTACCGGCGTCAGCGAGGAGACCTTCCTCTCCGTTCCCCATTACGAACCGCTCTATCCACCGGAGGTCGCGCAGAGCTGCATGCGTTCGGACGAGACGGCCCTGCAGCAGAGCGAACCCCATCTTTCCTATGAGAAGATCCCGTTTTCCGACGGCAAAGTGCATGAGCTCCTGATCGTGAAAACACGGGTCGAAGACGAAGCGCGCGGCGTCAGCGGTCTCGTCGGCATCAGTCTCGATATGACGGAAAAGCTCGAGGCGGAGCGGCAGCTCGAAGCGATCAACCGAAACCTCGAAGCACGGATCAAAGCGGAGGTCGAAGCGAGCCGCCAGAAGGACAACATGCTCTATCAGCAGAACAAGTTCGCCGCGATGGGGGAGATGATCAGCAACATCGCCCACCAGTGGCGGCAGCCGCTGAACACCCTGGGGCTGCTGATGACCGACATGTCGGTCAAGATGATGATGGAAAAGCGCGAAGAGCGTGCGTCCGATTTTGAAGCATTTCAGTCCCGCTGCACCGAAATCATCCAGTACCTTTCCGACACGATCGATGATTTCCGCTTCTATTACCAGGAGGATGACGGACACAACACTTTCAGTATCCGCGATATGGACAAGTCGCTGCAGTACCTCGTTAAAAGCTCGATCATGGACCGGCACATCCGGTACGAGACCGATCTGGAAGATGCACGGATCGGCGGTTACCTGAACAACCTCAAGCAGGCGCTGATCAACCTCTATTCAAACGCGGCCAATGCGATCAAGCATAACGGGGTCGAAGCGGGCGTCATCACCTGCCGCGGGTTCATTGACGGTTCGGACTATGTCATCGAGGTCTGCGACAACGGCGGCGGCATCGACGACGCGATTATCGAAAAGGTGTTCGATCCCTATTTTACGACCAGGCATAAAACCCAGGGGACCGGGCTGGGGCTTTACATGACGAAACAGATCATCGAGCAGAAATTCAACGGCTCCATCTCGGTGCAAAATGACAAAACCGGTGCCCGCTTCACGATCCGGGTCCCCCGTTCCGCGGCGGCGGACTGATCGTCCGGGCCATACGGTGCCCCCGGCAAAAAACCTTGTGGTTTAAAACGGCAGACGGGGATTCGGCCGCATCCGACCGGAACGCTTCGGTGCCGTTACCCGGCGCGCATCGCCAGGAGGGCCGCGACGTCGAGGGGTTCGTCATAGCGCACGAACCCCGTCTCCCGGCGTGCGACGGCAAGCATCGACATCCGGTCGGCGAGTTCGTTGCCCTCGACGCCGACGTGGCCGTTGACGTGCAGCAGCGGCACCTTCCCCTCGAGCGAGCGGTACAGGGCGTAGATCTGCTGGATCAGCTCCAGGTTCTTGATCTCCCCGCCGGAACGTTTCCACCCCTTCTTCTCCCACCCCTCGGCC
>JARROU010000192.1:4109-4651 GCA_037383585.1 Campylobacterales bacterium
TGCCCCGCCTCGACCGCCGCCTTCGCCATGCGCAGCCCCTCGAGCAGGGCGCCCAGCTCGGCGGTGTTATTGGTGCCGCGGGGGTTGTAGCGGCCGTAGCGGAGCTCCTCGAGGGTGCCGTTTCGGTAGAGGGCGACGCCCGAACCCGCCTGGCCCGGGTTGGGATCGCAGCCGCCGTCGGTGAAGACCTTCACCTCCGCAGGGTAGGCGTCGACTTCGTCGGCGCTGTAGGTCTTGACCGTCCGGGTTCCGGGGCGTTTGCGGGCGGGCGCGCGCTTGGGCGAAGGGCTTTTGCCCGCCGCCGGCCCGGCATTCCCGGAAAAGGCCGCCTCGGCCTCCGCGCGTGTCGGGAAGGACTTGTAGCGCGCCCCCGCGAACTTGTCGACCTGCCGTTTGCAGCTCGCCCAGTCGGTGAAGATGCCGGTCTCCCGGCCTTTCCATACTACGTAAAACTTCTTTGCCACCTAACTGCCTTGTCATGAGAAGAGGATATCGGGAACGGAGTATAGCATGTTGCCGCCGGCGCGGCGGAACCGGTTACG
>JARROU010000193.1:0-3057 GCA_037383585.1 Campylobacterales bacterium
GCTTCGAGAATGGCCGCGTTCTTGTTCCCCTCCGCCATCGTCTCGACGGCGCGGCGTTCGCGCTCGGCAGCCGCCTGGCGCTCCATTGCCTTCTGCATGGACGGGCTCGGACTGATGTCCTGGATTTCGACGGATTTGACGGTCACGCCCCAGTCGGCGACGTCATCGATGATCTGCTCTTTGAGACGGCTTTTGATGCTGTCGCGGTTGGAGAGCGCTTCGTCCAGTTTCATCTCCCCGATAATGGAGCGCAGGGTCGTCATAACGAGGTTGATGATGGCCACCTGGAAATCCTCGACGCCGTAGACCGCGTCCTCGGGACGGGTTACCCGCACAAAGGCGATGGCGTTGGTCAGAATGACGGCGTTGTCCATCGTGATGACCTCCTGCTCCGGCACATCGAGGATGATATCGCGTGTCGACATCCGCGCCCTTACGCTGTCGATGTAGGGGATGATCAGATTCAGCCCCGGGTTCAGCGTACGCGAGAACTTGCCCAGCCGCTCGACAACCCACTCTTCGCCCTGCGGGACGACTTTGATCCCCTTGTACAGGGTAACGATGATGACGACGGCCAGCGCGCCTATGATGTAGAGTGAAACCATTTATGCCTCCTTGATGCGTTTTACTTTGATCAGCTGTCCGCTGACGTCGACGATCTGCACCTTCGCCCCGACTTCGAGCGGCTCGTCTGCGAAAGCGGGCCATTCGCGGTTGCCCAGCACCGGGATGTCGAACAGTACCCGTCCCCGCTGCGGCGGCTCGATCGCCTCTTCGACCGTGCCTTCCGTATCGAGCCGGTAGTGCGGCTGCCCGCTCTGCGTCACGGTCTTCTGGCGGATGAATCGCCACCAGCCCACGATGAATGCCGCGGACAGTACGGACCATATCAGCAGCTCCGAAGCGAAAGAAAGGTCCAGGAAATAGGCCAGCACCCCCGTCAGGATCGAGGCAATGCCGATGCCCAGCATCAAAAAGGTCATCGCCATCGTCTCCAGGACGAGAAAGATCATCCCCAGGATGACCCAGTGCCACCACAATACGTTTACGTTCAGCCAGTCAAGCATAGTAAAACCCTCCAGATGGCCATAAGTATAGCGAAGAACACATTTTTACTCCGGATATAACGAGCGTGCCGTCGATGCTCATTTGAGATGAAAGCGGTTTGAAGATGGGAGTACCGTATGCACAATACGATGCAGCATGCGTAATTCGGTCGGTCGCATGAAAGGTGGTCCCCCGCTGAAAGCAAGGGCAAAGAGGCGAAAAAACAGCCACGCCTCTTCGATGCGAACGCTCTTTATCTGACGGAAATTTTGACCGGAGTCGAACGCTTCTTCACGATTTTGTCCGAACAAGCCGTCGAACATTTTCGTGTCGGGAATAAGGAGACGTTGGCTACGGCATCGAACGAACCCGCTTTCGCCGCTTTCACGAAATAAAAAACCTCCGAGCCGCTCGGATGGGCGCGAAGACATTCTACCTCCGGCGCTTCCTTCGCAAAATCGATTCCGCTGAAGTTGACCTTGAAACCGTGGGCCATGTTGCCGGACGACGGGTAGTCAGGTGCTTCGACGAGGACACGGACGCGCACCGATTTACCGACCGCAACCTCGGATTTGTCCAGGGTCACTTTGACGCTGTAGTGTTCAAGGGGATTCACCTTCGCCGGTACTGCCGGAACCGCTGGTGCAATCGCCGGTTTGGCTGCGGCCGCTGCAGGCGCCGGTTTCGGCGTCGGTGCGGGCGTCGGTTTCGGTATAGTTTTTGCAACAGGTTTTGACGCACCCTTCGGTTTCACAGCTGCCTGGTGCCCGGATGGCTTATTGACCACCTTTTTATCCGGTGTGACGGCGGCGTTCTTTGCCGTCGGTGCCTTGGATTGTTTTACGGGACCCACCTGGTGGCCTGCCGTACATCCGCTAAAGACCAGCACGGCGGCCAGAAGGCATCCGGCATGAAACAAATAACGATCTTTCATTGTTCTCCTCTCTTTTCTATATATGAAACTGCCCCGGCCCTATCGATTCTCCTGGCGACACTCCGGGATCAGCGGCAACCTTTAAAAAGTATCTATATGCACAATTATCTGATATATCTAAAAGTTACCTAAGGTATTTTATCACAACTGTTTATTTTTATTATTAAGTTGGCTTTGTATGCCGAAAAAACTGTCATACCTGCTTTTTCATTTTTTCGGGCTACTAGAATGTAACGTCATCGGAAGAACGGCTCATTCAGCCTGTCTGAAAGCGCATAAGTGAAAAAAACGGCGTAGACAACATCACATTTTCGTTCTGGACATAATAAGGAAATGCGGAAAGCTTTATAAGGATGATTCAGTGCCGATGGACTGATTCGCAGAAAGAATAGAGGCAAAAGCCCCAGAATGCTTTGGAGAACGAGAAATTACCTTCCGGAATGTTTACTGGCTCATCTCAAATGTCAAATATCCTTCCCAGTCCCCCGCTTCAAGCGCGACAACACCTTGGAAATCCCTGCTCCATCCGGTTTATCCGCCCCTTCGTAGAGATATTTTTCCACCGCCTCGGCGCTTTGTTTCGCTTCGGGGTCGTCGAGGTGCTTGAACAGCTCGATGAGTGCCGCGCGCAGCGAATCGTGGCGTACGCCGCGTTCTCTTTTTTTGCGGCGAAGAAGCAGCAGCGTCGCCGCCACGCCGAGCCCGAACCCCGCAACGGCTCCCGCCGCAATACTCATTATCGTCATCTCATCTTCCTCTCGTACTGATGTTCTTTTCTTCCGTTTCGCCGACGCATTGACACGGATATCGATCGGCAGCGTCTGCGCCGTGACGACTTCCATCTGTTTGGGGTCAAAGGTCCGAAAGGTCACGGAGGGGATCGTGAAATCACTCGTCCCGACCAGCGCGAAAGTGCGGTTCGATTCGGTGTAGTAGCAGCCCTCTTTCCACCGCGACCTAAGCGTCTCACCCTCTTCGAAGACGCTCACGTCCGCGATCGCCATACGCAGCGGTTCGGCCATCTGCAGGTTCCCGCAGCCTTGCAGCGACAGGGTCAGGCGCACCGGTTTTCCGCT
>JARROU010000194.1:0-4696 GCA_037383585.1 Campylobacterales bacterium
TATGTTTTCAATACCGACCTCGGTACCTTCGAAATCACCAACATACGGCCGAGCAACCACCATCACCGTACCTACGAGCT
Organism: Campylobacterales bacterium; assembly: GCA_037383585.1. Lineage (GTDB taxonomy): Bacteria > Campylobacterota > Campylobacteria > Campylobacterales > Sulfurimonadaceae > Thiomicrolovo. Next base: position 81 of record JARROU010000194.1, read on the forward strand.
GTGGCTGGAAGATGAGAAAATCGGCGAATATGCGACGGCGCAGGAAGCCGCGCTGGACGTGGCGGCGTTCAACACGGGCTACGTCGAATGGGACAACCTCGAAAGCGACGCCATGCGCGTGCCCGCAAATCTAAAAGGATGGACGGTCGTGACGGCCGACACGCGTGAAGACGCCAACAGCCTGGGACTTCGAGCCATCTCGGAATCGAAGTTCACTGGAGAGAAAGAGGGGTAAACCCGAAAAACTAATTCCCCCGCCATACCCCCTTTTCAGACGCAAACGTGTACAACGTTGTCATGACTTTGCAGAACCTGACCCTTGACACCCCCTACCGAACGCTTGATCCCGTTTTCTACGATCCGACCGATCCCGCCCCGCTCAAAGCGCCCTACCTGATCAGTTACAATCCCGACGCCGCAGAGCTGATCGGCCTCGATCCTGCTGCCGTGGAGGACGAAACCCTCGTTGCGCTGCTCAACGGCACCTACCTGCCCGAAGGCGGTGCGCCGTTTTCCATGTGCTACGCCGGGCATCAGTTCGGCCACTTCGTTCCGCGCCTGGGCGACGGGAGGGCCATCAACCTCGGTAAAACAGACGGATGGAACCTGCAGCTCAAAGGCAGCGGCGAGACCCTCTATTCGCGCATGGGCGACGGCCGGGCCGTTTTGCGCTCCTCCGTCCGCGAATACCTGATGAGCGAAGCCATGCACCACCTCGGAATCCCGACCACCCGGGCGCTCGCGATCATCGGGTCGGAGACGAAAGTCGTGCGCGAGCGGCTCGAACGCGGTGCAATCGTGCTGCGGATGTCGCCGACCTGGGTGCGTTTCGGCACCTTTGAATACTTCTACTACGCCGAGATGTACGACAAGCTGGAACAACTGGCCGACTACGTCATCGCCGAGAGCTACCCCCATCTCAAAGCGGAAGAGGACGCCTATTTCCTGATGTTCGCCGAAACGGTCGACCGCACGGCGGAACTCCTTGCTCAGTGGCAGAGCGTCGGCTTCAACCACGGGGTCATGAACACCGACAATATGTCGATTGCGGGCCTGACCATCGACTCCGGCCCCTACGCCATGCTCGGGACAGCAGCCCAACGTCGCCTACTGGAACCTCGCCATGCTCGCCCGTGCCCTCTCCCCGATCGTCTCGATCGAGCGGATGGAGGAGAAGCTCGAGGAGTTCGGTCCCTACTACTCGTCGGCCTATGTCGGTTTGATGCTTGAGAAGCTCGGGCTTGAAACCCGCGAAGAAAACGACATCGACCTTCTCAAGTGGCTGCTGAGCGTCCTGGAACAGGGAGCGGTCGACTACACCCTCTTTTTCCGAACCCTCTGCCGATACGACGGCGACAAAGCGCCGCTCATCGATATCTGCGTCGAGCGCGGGCGGATGCGCGAATGGCTCGAGGAGTACGATGCGCGTCTGAAGCGCGAACCGCGCGATGCGGATGCACGCCGCGAGGCCATGCTGAAAACGAACCCGAAATACGTGCTGAAAAACTACATGCTGCAAGAAGCGATCGAAAAAGCGGAAAAAAGGGACAACAGCGGCGTCGAAGCGCTGCTGGAGATCGCCCGCAACCCCTTCGAGGAACTGCCCGAGTTCGAACGCTACGCCCGCGCGACCCCGCACGAACACAAGAACCTCAAGCTTAGTTGTTCATCCTGATATTTGTGGATGATGCGCCTCGGCGCATAAACCCATCCTCCCATTACCACATTGCCACATCACCCCATAAGGCCAAAGCCGCACCCATCTACTCATAAGCGCAGCACACGCATCTAAAAAAACAGCCAGGCGAGGAAGGCGAAGCCGAGAATGAGGTTGACCCAGCTTCCGCCGGGCTCGAAAATCCAGATCAGCGTCTCGTACCACGTCGCAAGCGGTTCGGAAGGCACGAGCAGCATCTGTTCATGCGCATAGGCCGTGATCCGTGCGCCCCAGACGAACGCGACGATTTCCGGTGCGATGAAAAAGAGTACCACGCCCAGGAACCCCCACACCGTCTTTTTCGGCTTCATCTGCGCAAAGCTGCGGCGCAGCACAGGATTGTTCCGGATACGGTAGGCGGCGATCTGCAATCTTTCTCTCATACTTCCTCCCAAAATAGGCTAGAATTTTACCAAAAAGGGCACATGATGACGAAAAACAGACTGCTGATCGTCTGGACCAACGGCGACAAAGAGGTCGCCATGAAACTCCCCCTGCTCTACGGCTCCGTGATCTTGGAACGCGGCTACTGGGAAGAGGCGCACCTCATGATCTGGGGGCCTTCGATCAAACTGGCCGCCGGGGACGCACAGGTCCAGGAGCACCTGAAACAGATGCGTGCGAGCGGCGTCACCATGAGCGCCTGCATCGTCTGCACGGACGATTACGGCGCGACCGAGGCCCTTGACGCGCTCGGCATCGAGAATACCCACACCGGCGAAATGCTGACCGAATGCCTCAAGGATGAACGCTGGGCGGTCATGACGGTCTGACAATGCTATAATAGGAAAAAAGGAATCCTCCCATGAGAAACTATCTGTTCAACGCCGACATCGGAACCTTCGAAATTCGCCAGTCCGGGCACGAACGCTATCAGCTCTGGATCGGCGAAGAGATGCTCGGCGAATACGAAAGCCCCGAAAAAGCAGCGGGGGATGTTGCCAGTTTCAACACCGACTACCCCGAGTGGGACCGCCTGGAGAACGAATACGAGAACGTCCCCCGCACGCTGGCCGAATGGGCTCCGGTCACCGAGGAGACTCCCGAAGCCTGATGGCCGCAGACGAGAAAGTCCGCTTCATCGCGGACTGCCACCTGGGAAGGTTGGCAAAGTACCTGCGTTTTATGGGGTACGATACCCTCTATTTTCCGCACATCGAAGACGGCGTGCTGGTTTCGCGTGCCCAAAACGAACACCGGATCATCCTGACGCGTGACGTTGCACTCTCGCAGCGCAGGAACGCACCCGTTTTCCGGCTGGATCCGGAAGCAACCGATGCGCAGCTGCGTGAGCTTGCACAGCGGTTTTCTCTGCACATCCTGGAGGACGACCGGCGCCGCTGCCTGGTCTGCAACGCCCCGCTGCTCCGCATCGACAAGGCGCAACTGCCGAAGAACGTTCCCGAAAAGGTTCTCGACGGGTTCGACGTATTCCGGCAATGCCCGTCGTGCGGCCGCATCTACTGGAACGGAGACCACTACCGCAACCTGATGACCTACCTTGAATCGGTTTTGGGCGAGGCGGTATAATACCGCATGGATACGTACACTGCCGATACCGATCTGTTCGAAGAAGACGCCCTGCCCGTATGGCAGTTGCAGCAGCTAAAAGATGCCGAACGCGCCGAAGCGCAGGCACTCAGAAACGAGAAAACCCTTTATAAAGAAGGAGATCAGGTCGGCAATTTTCTCTTCGTTCGCTACATGAAGTACAAGAATCGGGCGATTTTTGCCTGCCCCGATTGCGGCAAGAAATTTCAGTACAATGTCTATACGATCAAGAACAAGAAACGCTGCAAGTGGTACAAAGGACATAAATGACTGACGAAGACAAACTCTTCGAAATGGTGGAGCGCTGCGTGGCCGACGCCGTGCTCGCACTTGAAAACGATACGGCGCTGACGCCGTTTGCGAAAGTGCTTGTGAACAACGGCAGCGTCCGGGACATTTCCTGCGCCGCCGAAGAAGAAAAAACCTGTTACGAAACGCTGCTGAACCGGCTCAAAGCCGAAGTACAGATGGGCGACATCGAGGCCGTTGCCCTCGCAGCCCGCGTCACGATCCCGGAGCATTACAACGCCCCCTCCCCGCAGGGCATCCGCATCCACCTCGAGGAGAAAGCACTGACCCACAAAAAGCTGTCGGGCCGACTGCTCTACATCCCCTACGAACTGCTGGCATCCGAAAACAGCGAAAAGCGTTCCGTCATGCTCCACAACCCCATCGCCATCGGCATGCCGATGGAAGTCTATACACAGTAGCGACGGGAGCGGCGCTTATTCGAAGTGCGACAGCAGCGCCTCTTTGGGCGTATTTGCGAGGTCCTGCGCCACGTTTTTGGCCAGGCGTTCAGCCGCCGAAGCGTCGAGCATGTCCCGGCGATCGTCTCAAGCTCCTGGCGCTCCATCTCTTCCGAACGGCCGTGCTGCTCTCCGTTCGCGTTATGCAGATTCCCGCTCTTGTCGCTCATCTTTTCGGACACGCGTCCGTGGGCCTCGACATAATCGCGTTCGCTGATCGGTTCAAGGTGCGTTGCCGTTTTCTCCGTATTTTCCGGATTGACGTGACTGACCTGCATCGATTCGTGCGGATCGACCCCCTCGGTGACAACGACCCGGTAGGCGTTGAGCCGCCCCAGGTCCGCTGCAATGACAATGGTTCCGTTCGTATGCATGTTCACTCCTCGTTTATGGGCTTCTACCATCATATTCCCGCAATGTTTAAAACGGTATAAAACATTCGAATATGTTATCGGTGCAAGAGAAGCCTACGCGCTCATAGACAAAAAAGCGGAAAAGATTCAAAATTATAAATAGTTATTTTATTCAGTGAATTTTCTGCGGGTTTTTCGCTACAATGGAAACAACACCGCTTCAGACAAAGGGGACAGTATGAAGAC
>JARROU010000195.1:0-8125 GCA_037383585.1 Campylobacterales bacterium
TGATCTCAAACGTTCCAAATCTTCAACTCGAAGACTCTCTGATCAGCCTCTTTCGATGCCTCTCTTCGTTTGTGGACGGGAATTATAGGGGATTCCTCTTTCAATGTCAAGGGGTTTTTCGAGGAAATTGAAAATTCCTTCGAATTCTTTCAAATTCTCCTCTTTTTGCCTCGATCCCTATAATATAGTATCGTCCACCTTCCCTGCGTTTTCGCTTATGCTCTTTATTTCTGCCACGGCCGTAAGCCTGCTGTCCATCAAACGGATCTCATCCCCCTCAGAGAGTTCCACCAAAGAGACCGGACGGCCTGCTTTAACGACCTGCGCGAACCCTTTTTTGTCTTTAAGTTTCGGATCCAGCGCACGCAGATTGGAAACCAGGGACTGCAGCAGAGACGTTTTTTGGTTCAGCATCTGTTGTTCTGCCTGCGTCAGCCTTGCATTCAGCGGTTCGATCTGTGACGCGGATTGCTCCAGCTTGTATCGGATGCTCTGATCGTACCGGTGCCGAAGCTGTTCGATCAAAGCCAGCTGCTCATTGATCTTCTGTTCGACGGAGTGCTGCCGGTATCGCTCCATCAGATGCGCAACGGATTGCGCCTTCAGTGACAGCCGATCCGTCAGCGTCCGATCGAGCTGTTCTTGCAACGCATCCAGATTCATCATCACTTCATACTGGTCCGGAAGAACGATCTGCATCGCGGCAGAGGGCGTGGGTGCGCGTACATCGGCGACGAAATCGCTGATGACCCAGTCGATTTCATGTCCGACGGCGGAAACCACAGGCGTCTTTGCTGCAGCAATGGCGCGGGCCAGCGTTTCGTCGTTGAACCCCCACAGATCTTCCATGCTTCCCCCGCCGCGGCCGATGACGATAACATCATAGCCGGCTTCGTCGGCGGCCTTGAGGGCGGCTGTAAGCGAAGATGGTGCCTGCTCGCCCTGCACGATGCTGTCGTAGACGAGCAGCTCCGCCAGCGGCCAGCGTTGTGCCGCAACCCGTTTCATATCCTGCAGCGCCGCGCCGGTCGCGGTGGTGATCAATGCGATCCTTTTCGGGAAAGCGGGAAGCGTCTTCTTGCGTTCGGAATCGAAAAGGCCCTCCTCGGAAAGGCGTTTTTTCAGCTGCTCGTACGCCAGGGCCAGCGCCCCCTGCCCTGCCGGTTCGATCGACACGGCGTTGATCTGGTAGCTGCCGCGGGGTTTGTAGAGCGTGATGCCGCCCTGCACGACAACCTTCAATCCCTCTTCAAGGCGGAAACGCAGACGCGAAGCGTTGCCGCGGAACATGACGCCGCTGAGTGCCGAGGCGCTGTCTTTTAACGTGAAATAGATATGGCCGCTGTTGTGGTAGGTGATTCGGGAGAGTTCGCCTTCGACGGCAACCTGAACAAAGGTCGTCTCCAGCAGGTTCTTGATCTGTTCGTTGAGCGCCGAAACGGAGATCGCCGGGTGCATTACACTTTCTTGGCGATCATCAGCGTGGAGATGTCCATCGAAAAGCTCTGGATGAGTCGTTTTTCATGAACTCGAGGATTACGACCATACCGCCCGGTTTCAGGACACGGTTGAACTCTTTCAAAGCTGCCTCGCGTTCCACGACGTTCCGGATGCCGTAGGAGATGCTGAGCATGTCCGCAGAGTTATCCTCTACGGGGATTTCCGTCGCTTTGGAGATGGCGAATTCGAAATCGGGGAATTTTTCCCTGCCGACACCGACCATCCCTTCGGAAGGATCGACGCCGAGCAGCTTTTTGACGTTGATGTTCTTCACGCGGGCGCGCGAGCGCCAATAATCCATCATGTCACCCGTACCGCAGGCGACGTCGACAATCAGATCCAGTTCGGGGCGGTCATAAAAAGCAAATGCCTTGTCGCACCCCTTTTTACGCCAGCTTCGGTCAACGCCCATACTCATGATGCGGTTCGCTTTGTCGTAGGTCGGGGCGATCTCGTCGAACATCGATACTATTTTTTCTTGTTTATCCATTCACCATCCATTGCATCACATCCTTTCCCGATCGGGATAGATGCTTGATTTCAAATTGTTGCGGTTCTTTTAGAAACCGTATTGTACCACCGCTGTGCGGCGCGACAAAACAGAGGTACATATCGCAATGTTCCTTGACCGCCTCGAACATCCCCGGGCCGCCTTCGACCAGAACATTTCTGTACGCCTTCATCGCCTCGAGATCCGGCGCGATCATCACGTTTCTGCCCGGGACGTTGAAAAGCGGAATCGAACGGTCGAAATCGTCGCCCTTTGAGAGGATCAGCACATCCGGGGCCTTGCCTTCCACAAGACGTGCATCCAACGTCGGTCGGTCCGTCCTGACGGTGTTGCCGCCGATGACAAGTAAATCGGCGGCATCACGCATGGCATGCACATACCGTCTTGAAGACTCGCAGCTGATGATGCCGCCGTCGATTGTCCCGTCGAGTCGCTGTGCCCATTTGAAGGTTACGAAGCGTCCCTGCTGCCACTGGACAAAAGGATACAGCAGATTGTCCGCCGCTTCGGTTGGGGCATGTACAACTTCAATCCCGGCCCGGGCGAGCATCACTGCCCCGCCCGCCGCTTCGGCATTGGGATCGGCTGAAGCATAGATGACCCGCCCGATATTGACTCCGACAAGCAGATTGGCGCAAGAAGGGGTCTTGCCATGATGGGCACAGGGTTCCAGGGTGACGTAGATCGAACAGGCGGTAAAACAACCGTCATGATGCTGCAAAAGGTAATCATGAATCTCAGTGGAATCGTTCAATGAAAGAATCGAAGGATCGTTATGCAAGAGCGCAAAGGCATGTTGCAGCGCACGGACTTCCGCATGCGGACCGCCCGCTTTGCGATGCGCTTCCACGGAAAGGATGTGTCCCGAAGCGTCGACGACAGCCGCACCGACGGCGGGGTTCGGGAAAGTAAGCCCCTGATAGGCCCACGCGGTTTCGACGGCGAGCGCCATCGGATCATACCGCGTCATCCCTACCACTCGAAATAAGTTGAAGCCTTGACAATGTCGTCAAATACAATCTGCTGCGGACCCTCTTCGGTCTCAATGACGATGGTATTGTCCTCGACGCTTTTGAGTTCTCCGCGAAGTTTCGTTTTGTCCTGGAGCGTCATTTTGACTTTTTCACCGATGGAAAACCGGAAATGCTCAATCGTTTTGAGCTTGCGTTCAACACCGGGCGAACTCACTTCCAGTCGGTACTCACCGTGTACCGGAGGCGTAACATCAAGCAGCGGGGAGATCAGTTTGGTGGCTTCGACACACTGGTCAAGGCTCGTGCCGCCTTCGCCTACGACGTTGACGCGGTAGATCGTCTCGCCGTGTTCCGTGACGACCGACGTATCGTAGAGATGAAGACCGATCGATTCGACCAGGTTTTTAATGTCCGTCTCAAGACTCATCGTTTTTCCCCCGTTCAATCTGTTTGAAAAGCGCTTCTATCTGCTGGGTTTTTTGAAGTTGATCGTCAAATAAAAAAGCCAGTTTCGGGCAGCGGTACCACCCCTGGTCTTTCATACAGTAGTCTTCGATGACCGGACGCGCCTTTCTCAGCTGTTTCAAGAAAGCATTGCGTTCCGATTCGCTGTAGTCATGCGGATCAAGGTAGACCTTGGCGTCACTTCGCCCTTTGGCACAACGCACCTCGATGACGTCCAGTTCATGCAGACGGGCATCTGAGAGCTGTGCAATTGCTTCAGGAATCAGCTCCTGCAGGATCGCATCGGTACGTTTGCGCTTGATCTCGGCCGGCGTCACAGTTCTACTTTCTGCTCCACACGTTTAAAGGTCTCGATCACGTCGCCGACCTGAACGTCGTCATAACCGTTGAGGACAACCCCACACTCATAACCGTTACCGACCTCTTTAACGTCTTCTTTAAAGCGTTTGAGCGAGGTAAGCTCGCCTTCGTGGATAACGACACCGTCGCGGATAACGCGCACCGGACCGCCGCGGACGAGCTTGCCATCGACGACGATACAGCCCGCGACCATTCCTTTCGGAATTTTGAAGACTTCGCGTACATCCGCCTGTCCGCTGTGTTCTTCGCTGAATTTCGGCGCCATCATACCGGTCAGCATACCGGTAATGTCGTCGATCAGCTGGTAAATGACCGTATAGGTACGGATCTCGACGCCGCGCTGTTTCGCCACCGCTTTGACGCTGCCCGTCGGACGGACATTGAAGCCGAGCAGAACACTGTTTTCGGAGCTGCTTGCGAGTTCAACATCGTTTTCGGTGATTCCGCCGACGCCGGAGGAAATGATGTCGACTTTGACTTCATCGTTGCGCAGGGCAAGCAGCGACGTCTTGATCGCCTCGAGCGAACCGTGAACGTCGGTCTTGAGGATGACCTTGAGGGTTTTGAGTTTCCCTTCCGCAATCAGCGCCGCCGAAAGTTCTTTCTGACGCTCGTATTCCGCACGTTTCTGTGCATATTCACGCGCTTCCTTGTCACTCTCCATCGCAATCATGATGTCACCGGCTGCCGGGACCTCGTTCAGACCGACGACAACCGCCGTTTCGGATGGGCCGAGGACTTTGATCTGCTTGCCCTGGTCGTTAATCAGTGAACGCACACGGCCGAATGCCTTGCCGCAGACCACGTTGTCCCCGACGCTCAGGGTACCGTTCTGGACAATCACCGTTCCGACCGGACCGCGTCCTTTTTCGACCGAACTTTCCACGACAACCGCTTTGGCCGGCGCTTCCGGATTGGCTTTGAGCTCCATCACTTCCGATGTCAGCAGGATGTTGTCGAGCAGATCATCCAGGCCCTCACCCGTTTTGGCAGAGACCGGAACAAACTCGATGTCTCCGCCCCAGTCGACCGGCGTCACTTCCTGTTCCGCCATCTGACCTTTGACCAGTTCCGGATTCGCGCTCTCTTTGTCCATTTTGTTGACGGCAACGATGATCGGTGCACCGGACGTTTTCGCATGTTTGATTGCTTCGATGGTCTGCGGTTTGACGCCGTCGTCCGCGGCAACAACAATGATCACGATGTCCGTCGCCTGGGCGCCACGTTCGCGCATCGCGCTGAAGGCGGCGTGGCCCGGGGTATCGATAAAGGTGATTTTCTTGCCTTTTTGTTCGACCGTATAGGCGCCGATGTGCTGCGTGATGCCGCCGGCTTCACCGGAAGCAACGCGGGCATTGCGAATTGCATCGAGCAGGGAGGTCTTACCATGGTCGACGTGCCCCATGATCGTGATCACCGGCGGACGTTCTTCCAATCCCTCTTCTTCTTCGACTTCCTCATAGGTCTCTTCATAGTTGAAGGCTTCCGTCGGGTCGATGGTCGTTACTTCGACTTCAAACTCTTCGGCCAGGATCTCAATCTCGTCTTTGCCCAGGAAGTCGTTTTTCGTGACCATCATCCCCAGGTTGAAAAGCACTTTGATCACTTCCGAAATCGGCTGTCTGAGTGCTTCGGCAAACTCGTAGACCCGGATGTCTTCCGGAATCTCTACGTGTGTCACGACTTCTTCGGTCTGTTTTTCTTTCGTATATTTTCTGCGTTTTCTCCGCGCGACCTGGCGCGGACGGTTTCCGCCACCCCTCTTCTGTCCGCCGCCGCGCCCGACCGGCTTCTTCGGGCGAGGTTTCGGTGCTTCTTCCGGAAGTTTCGGTTTGTCCTGCGTCACTTCACTGATGTCAAGCATGACGACTTCATCCTCGTCGTAATCCATGGAGACGTCGGACATCGATGCACCGAAAATGTCCAGGGAGGTTCCGCTGGTTTTGCGCTGTGTCGGAGATTTGGAGCTTTTCTTGGCTTTTTTCTTCTGAGCCGCTGCGCTTGATCGGCGTTACCTGCTTCAGTGTCGGCTCCGTCTTGCTGACGACGGCCGGGGAAACCGGTTTTTCCATCGGTTTTTCCTCTTTTTTCTCAGCCTCGGCTTCTGTTGCCGGCTCCGTTGTTTCAGCCGCAGCCGATGCCTCTGCCGGCTGTGCTTCGGCTTTTGCTGCCGGGGCTTCGCCCGCTGCCGGTTTTTCAACTGTTTCTTTTTCCTTAGCGGCTTTTTTCACCACACGGACTTTCGGTTCCGCAGCAGGAGGCGGTGTCCCGTTAATGATAAAGTTAACAATTTTCTCCGCTTCTTCCATCGAAACGGAATTTGAAGCCGTTTTGATGTTGCCCATCCCCATCGCCTGGGCTTTTTCGACGACTTCTTTGGATGCGATACCCAATTCTTTGGCAATCTCGCTTACTCTAACTTTATCTGACATCCGTGATGATCTCCTTTAATTCGGTCAACAGGCGCTGCGTTTCTCCGCTTTTACATTGGCGCGCCAGCGCCTTCGCGGTCTTGGTTGAAGTGAAACACTCCGGGCAAATATAAAAACTTCTTCCCTGCCCACTATAGAGGCGTATGGAACGATTGTCGCACTGAAGTCTCAGCAAGCGCTCCTGCGCTTCCCGCTTCCGACAGACGACACACATACGAACAGGCCCCGAATATTTTTTCCGCATTATACCCAAAGTTTCCTTCAATGGCGAGAATGGTGAACGATTAGCGTTCTACGACAAGGCCGTTGTTATCGAGATGAAGAATCTTGACCGTGAAATGCGAAAAGCGCTGCTGCAGACGGTTGGACAGTGCCGCGGCATCTTCATCGTAACAAAGGGAAAAGAACGTCGAGCCGCTGCCCGAGAGCGTACTCATCAAAGCGCCCTGCTCGTACGCCGTCTTCTGTACGGCAAAAAGCTCCGGCATCATCTTCATCCGTGCCTTCTGGTGAAAACGGTCCTGTGTCGCGATCTTGAGCATTTCCCAGTCCTCGTTGAAAAAGGCGGCGACCGTCAGCGCCGAATGCGATACGTTGAAGACCGCATTCTCCTTGCTGTAGGATTTCGGCAGCGTCGTGCGCGAACGGGCCGTCGAGATCGGTTTGTCCGGGATAACGACCACGGCCCTCAGGTAATCGGGCAGATGCTTTTTCTGCGAAAACACCTTGTTCTTCTCGACGGTAGACACATTAAAGCCGCCCATCACTGCCGGCGTAATATTATCCGGATGCGGTTCATACACAAGCGCATGGTTGAGGATGCGCCGTTTGGAAACCCGGACGCCGGCGGCTTCATGTGCCGTTGCAATCGCACTGACGATCACCGCCGAAGAACTCCCCAGCCCTCTTGAGAGCGGGATATTGTTATAGAACTGAAACTTAAAATTCTGTTTTTTGTGTGTCAGGCGCTGATAGTGTTCGTTGAAGATGCTCACGAACATATTATTGCCCTTGAGCCGCGGGTTTCCTTCACCTTCCCCTTTGATTGAGACGCTGAAAAAACGCGACGGTTTGAACTCGACTCGATTGCGCAGGTCGACGGAAAGGCCGAGGGTATCGAAACCCGGTCCGAGATTGGCGCTTGTCGCCGGTACACTGATAGTCATCGTGCTCCTTAACCGACGGCCCCGATCCCGTAGTAAGGCAGCGCATCGTCGGAAAAATCATTAAGGTTCAATCGGGACGGAAGTTGGAACTCCGACTCGACCGGCGTTTCAAACTTTTTCGTCTTTATTTCGGACGCCATTTTAACGAAATAGAGCTTCCCAACGGCTTTGAGAGGTCGATTGCCGTTGAAGTAGAATGCATCGGCCGCCAACAGCTTGGTCCCCAGAACGATGCTCAGTGTTTTCAGGTAGAGATAGGCGACTTTGATCGCCATGAAACTGCCCGGGCCGTTGGCGTAGACAAGATGCGAAAGCGTGTACTTTTTCAAAATGGCATCAAAGAGTTCGGGCAGCGCGTCCGAACTCTGCTTTGCACTCTCATACCGCTCGACCAGCGTTCCGTCTTTGTAGATGCCGACGACGATCGGCGATGTCAGAGCAATGACAACGGCATCATGCATACGCTTTTGCCAATACCTTTGCTTCCGCCGTTGCCATCTCGACAATCTCGTAATTCGAAGGGTCCTTGAGCAGTTCGAGCGTCAATTTGTGGTTGAGATCATGACTGCCGGCAAAGGCTTCGTACCCACCGATAAAGTTGACGCCGAGCAGAGACATGTCTCCGATGGCATCGAGGATCTTGTGGCGCACGAACTCGTTGCTGTAACGCAGCCCCTCGGGGTTGAGGACCTTTTTCTCATCCAGTACGACGGCGTT
>JARROU010000196.1:0-838 GCA_037383585.1 Campylobacterales bacterium
ATGCGGTAGTGGTTGCGGCCCATGGAACCCAGGCCGATCAGGGCGATATTGATCATGCGTTTTCCTTCAGGGCGTTGACGATGAAGTCCTGCTGTTCTTCGGTCAGGTAGGGGCTCATCGGCAGGGACATGATCTCGTCGCTGACCCGTTCGGCCATCGGGAAGTCGCCGCGCTTGTAGCCCAGGGAAGCAAACGCCTCCTGCAGGTGCAGCGGCATCGGGTAGTGGACCGCCGTCGGGATCCCTTTTTCATTCAGCGCCTTGGCGACCGCCTCGCGGTTCTTGACGCGGACGGAGTACTGCGCGTAGACGCTGGTGCGGTCCTCCAGGACCGCCGGCGTGACGAGGTCGGCGCCGGCGAGCTTGTCGCTGTAGGCTTTCCCGATGCGGTCGCGGGCTTCGACTTCACCGTCGAAGTGGGCGAGCTTGACGTTCAGCACCGCGGCCTGGATGGCGTCGAGGCGGCCGTTGATGCCGATGTATTTGTGCTTGTAGCGCTCGTTCTGTCCGTGGTTGAGCAGCATGCGGATCTTTTCGGCCAGCGCATCGTCGCTGGTGAAGACCGCGCCGCCGTCGCCGTAGGCCCCCAGAGGCTTGGACGGGAAGAAGGAGGTGCAGCCGATCGTGGAGAGGTTGCACGATTTTTTGTCTTTGTAGAGGGCCCCGAAGCTCTGGCAGGCGTCCTCGATGACCGGCAGGGAATGCTTTTCGGCGATGGCGTTGACGGCATCCATGTCGGCGCACTGTCCGTAGAGCGAGACGGGAATGATCGCCTTCGTGCGCTCGGTGATCGCGTCTTCAATCAGGGAAGCATCGATGTTGTAGGTCGTTTCGTCGAT
>JARROU010000196.1:879-3901 GCA_037383585.1 Campylobacterales bacterium
ATGACCTCGGCCGTCGCGATGAAGGTGAACGGCGTCGTGATGACTTCGTCGCCGGCCTTGATGTCGAGGGCCATGAGCGCGAGCAGGAGTGCGTCGGTGCCGCTGCTGCAGCCGATGGCGTGTGCGGCGCCCGTGTAGGCGGCCAGATCCTGCTCCAGTTTCTGCAGTTTAGGGCCGCCGATGAACTGTGCCGATGCCATGACCTCGCCGACTTCGCGGTCGATCTCCTCTTTGTACTCCTGATACTGCGCCTGCAGGTCGATAAAATTGATTTTCATTGCTCTCTACTTTTGATAATTTGTGCCACGCGCGCACTGCTGCCGTGCTCCAGATAGCCCCTGAGTGCTTTTGCGTCCTCTACGAATGCCGTCCGGTCCAAATGGCGCATCGCGCCAAGCAGCGCGTCCGCCGTCACCTCTTTCTGGATCAGCTCCGGGTGCAGCGGCCGTCCCCTGAAGCGCGAGAACATGATGTTGGCCAGCCCGATGTAGTCGAGCTTGACCAGCGATTTCGCGATCAGATAATCCAGCGGTTTCGCCACATAAGCCAGCACGAACGGTGTGCCGATCAGTGAGGCTTCGAGCGTCGCCGTCCCGCTGCAGATGAAGGCGAAGTCGCTCTCAAAGAGCGCCTCGTGCGCGTCATGTGCCACAATAAACGGTGATAGGTTACCGTAAAGATCATTCAGCTCTTCTTTCGCAAAATGTTTCGGCACGACGAGCACGGCCTCGGCGTCGATTTTTTCGCGCAGCTCTCGGAACAGGGGCATCAGCCGCCTTATTTCACTTTTTCGGCTGCCGGGCATGAAGGTGACGCGTTTGATCGCCGGGGCGGCCTCGGTTTTGAAGTGCGCGATCTCGTCGAGCAGGGGATGGCCGACGTACTCGATCGGCGCGTGCTCGCTGTAGTACTCCTTTTCAAAGGGGAGAATGGAAGCGAGCCGGTCGATGGTGCGTTCGAGCACGGGAATGCGTTTTTGCTTCCAGGCCCAGGCCTGCGGCAGGATGTAGTAGATGATCTCCTTGTCCGGGTAGCGCTTTTTGATCTTCTTCGCCAGCGGCAGGTTGAACCCCGAGGAGTCCATCAGCAGGACCTTGTCCGCGTCCGCAGCGCGCTCGACCATCTCGTCGGCCAGTTTGAAGAAGAAACGCAGCTTTTTCAACGCATCGACGAAGCCCATGATGGCCAGCGAACGCAGGTCGATGACGGGGGTGCCGAGTGCCTTGTCGAAAATGCCGATCAGTTCCACGTCGTCGCCCAGTTCGGCTTTGAGGGCTCCCAGGTGGACGTTGGCGGAGTGTTCGAGGGCGGAGACCAGCAGCTTCATGAACCGCCGTCCCCCCAGGTCTGGAAGCCCGGGTCGTAGCGTTCGGTCTGTTCGTCGCGGTATTCGTTCAGAAAGGTCGTGATGGCGTCGATGTCTGCATCGGAGAGCGCAGAGGCGAACCCGATCATCATCTCCTGCATCGGCGTTTCGGCGACGCCTTTTCGGAAGGTTTTGAGTTTGTAGGCCAGGAAACCTTTGGCGCGGTTGGCGAGCAGGGGATAGTTTCCGGTCCCCTCGGCGCGGGAGCCGTGACAGTTGTTGCAGCCGTGCTGAAAGTAAAGGGTTCTCCCTTCTTCATACAGATCCGGAGCCTCTTCGGCACAAACGGCGACGACCGAGAGGAAAATCAATAGCAAAAAACGCACTCTAAACCCTGCCTTATTCGTTTTGGAATACAATATCGACATTATAGCATCCGGGCATTCCTGTAACCTTGCAGGGGGCCCGTACAGTGAGGACGGGCATGATTTTAGACAACGTGACGATTTGCGACGTCAGCGGCGAGCGCACGGCGACGGTACGCATCGAAGAGGGGCGCATCACCGAGATCGCCGATGCCATCGAAGGCGCGGAACGCATCGACGCTTCGGGCAAAGTGCTGCTGCCGGCGCTGGTGGATACGAACGTGCGGCTCAGAGACGGCCGCCTGACGGGCAAACACCTGTCGGAACTGGCCAAATCGGCGCTGGCCGGCGGGGTCGGGACCGTGGTGCTTTCGCCCGATTCCGTCCCGGCCGTTGACGACGCCATCTCGCTTGAATTCGTCCAGAGCCATCGCAACGGGTGTGAAGGGGCGGCGGTCGAGACGGCGATCGCCGCGACGATCGACGACGAGCGTTTCAGCAACATCGCCATTTTGCTGGGGCGCGGCGCCGTCGCACCCTATATGACGACCTCAATCTCCAACCACCTGGCCGTCCGCATCGCGGAGTACGTCAAGATGTTCGGCGGGACGCTTTTTTGCCGCGCGTTCGACCGCAACCTCTCTTCCAACGGTGTCATGAACGAAGGGGCGGTCGCACAGCAGCTGGGGCTCGTGGGCATCCCGCCGCTGGGCGAGACGGTGCACGTCGCGCGGATGATCGAGATCGCGCGCGAATTCGGCATCGCCATCGTCTTCAAGAGCATCGCCTCCCCGCGCTCCATCGAGATGATCTCCGCGGCCAAGCGCGAAGGGGTGGACGTGCGCTGCGAGATGAGCCTGCACCACCTGCTCAAAAGCGACGAAGCGTGCGAGGGGTTCAACACGGTCGCAAAGCTCGATCCCCCGCTGCCGTCCGAAGCGGACGTGCAGAAACTGCGTGAAGCGTTCGATGCCGGGGCGGTCGACCTGCTGACGCTGCTGCACCAGCCCAACTCCCCGGTCAACAAGGAAGTCGCCTTCGCCGATGCGGCTTATGGCTGCGAGAGCATCGTTGATGCGCTGCCGCTGCTGCACACGAAACTGGTCGCTTCGGGCTGGATCGGCTGGCAGCGGCTGGTCGAACTCTGCGTCACAAACCCGGCCCGTTCCATCGGTAAGGAGGCCGGGAGCGTCGGGGTCGGCAGCACCGACCTCGTGCTGTTCGACCCGACCCCGGTCAAGATGGTCGAAAACCGCCAGTCGCTCTACGACGGCGAAACCCTTTACGGCGAAATCGTCGAATTCTTCCGCGCCTCTTAGGCGCGCCGCGCTTTCTGAATATCCGAACGTAT
>JARROU010000197.1:0-3010 GCA_037383585.1 Campylobacterales bacterium
CCGACGACACCATCGCGGTCGAAAAGCTGATCGAGGTCGTTGACCAGTGCCGCATGTCCGGCGCGAAGGATGTCGCGGTCGCCACGAAGAAAGAGGTAGGGTAAGGTGCGCAAACCATCACTCAAAAACAGGCTGCTGGCGGCCGTGTGGAGTGTTTTCGGTCTCGCCTTCGTCTTCATTGTTGTCATTGCGATGAACAAAGAGGGGTGGAAAGAACCCCTGAAGAAAAAAGAGGCGACGGCGACGTTCGACATCCAGAAGGTCGCCAAGCCTAAGCCGAAACCGAAACCCAAGCCGAAACCCAAGCCCAAAAAGGCACAACCGAAAAAAGCGGCCCCGATGCCGAACCTCAGTTCGCAGCTTTCGGGACTCGATACCGGGCTTGAAGCGTTTCAGACCGGTGATTTGATTTCGGATGACGCGCTTTTGGGCGATGTCGGAAAGGACATGGTCATGACCGGCGATACGGTCGACCAGGCGCCCCAGCCTTCGCGGCGGACGCCGATCGAGTACCCCGCAAAGGCCCGCAAGATGGGCGTGACGGGCTATGTCCTCATGAACCTCCTGGTTAACAAGCAGGGTCGTGTCGAAAAGGTGAAAGTGCTCGAGAGCGAACCGGCGGGGACGTTTGACGACGTGGCCGTTTCCGCGGTCAGGACCTGGGAATTCAGGCCGGCCGAGTACCAGGGAAAAACGGTCAAAGTATGGGCGAAGCAGAAGATCCGCTTCGACCTCAATTAAGGAGAACACCGATGAAACATCTTTTTATTGTCATGGCATTGATCGGCGTTCTTTCCGTCCAGGCCTTCGCCAAGAGCGACGAGGTGGATTACACCGAACTGGCGGCAATGATGCTCAGAGACGGCCATGTCGAGCGTGCCGACGATGCGCTGAACCTGGTGGACCTCAACGGCAGCGACGTCGATCTGCCGCGCTTTTATATGCTCCGCGGCCTGGTCTTCACGAAACAGAGTATTTACAAAGAGGCGAACGACAACTTTTACAAGTCGATCGAGCTGAACGGGGATGCGAACGCTACCAGGCCGCTGTATCTCTATATCGCCCAGAACAGTTACAAACTCAAAGATTACAAAGGGTGTATCGCAGCGCTGGACAAGGTCCCCGGACTTGTCGCCGAAAATCCGAAACTTTTCTCGCTGAAAGCGGAGTGTTACTGGCGCGAGAACGACCGGGACACGGCCTTTGCCGTACTGCGCGACGTGAACAGGGCGTTCCCGGAGTACTGGGATGCCTATAAACAGCGGTTTTACTACCTGGTGTCGCTGCAGCTCTATCAGGCCGCGCTTGAAGATGCAAAGCTCTATCTGAAAAACGCGGAGGCGGGCGAGACGGTCATGGTGAATTTCATTAACGCCCTTCGCCAAAGCGGTCAGACGGAAAAAGCGACCGCGCTGGCCGAAGAAGCCAATGTCCGTTACCCTTCAAGCGCACGGGTGACCGTGATGCTTGCGCACCTCTACCTCGACCGGGAGATGATCCTGACGGCCGCGGAGCTGTTTAACGAAGCGTCCATCGAGGACGGAAAATACACCGGCGAATCCGCCGAGATGTACCGACGCGCCCGCGATTACGTGATGGCGCTGCTCAAGAACACGCAGATGCTTGAAACGAAAGAGAAGTACAAGCAGCGGGTCGCCATTTTCCTCGAGTTCGGCGATTACGAGCGCATCATCGCGACGCGCCCGGCGATGGAACGCAGCGGCCTGATGGAAGAGGAGGCCATGCGCTATGCCCTGGCGTACGCTTACTACATGGAAGGCGAGTTCGAGCAGACCGAAGCGCTGCTGCAGACGCTGACGAAGCCCGACCTGTTCCAAAAGGGCGTCGAACTGCGCGGCAAAATGGAAAAATGCAAAACAAATATCTGGGAGTGTCAGCTATGATGCGTATCTTTTTTCTTGTCACCCTGCTGACAATGAGCCTGTTCGCCGCGACCGGCGAACTGTCGCTCTATATCCTTAAAAACGGAAAACCGCTGCCGCGACAGCAGGTGGTGATTTTCAAACTGCCTGCCTCGCCGGCACAGGAGGCTGAGAAACAGAACACCTGGGCCAAAGGCGCGGAATTCATGACGGATGAACAGGGCTACCTTGATACGGCGCTGCCCGAAGGCGAGTATCAGCTCCAGCTCGTAGCCGTCGACAAAGGGACCCCTCAGGCCTTTGTGAAAAAGAACTTTGTCATTGCCGAGGGCAAACAGTCCCAGGTCATCCTTACGCTTAACACCGACAACACACTGCTGTTCTCGGACGTCGAGGCGCCCGCAGAGATCCGGGCGGAAGCGGCCGATACGGCGGCTGAGCTCGAAAACGGCGCGGTGGCGTTGACGCTGCTCTCCTCCGAAGACGGGACACCGGTCGCCGGGGCGCGCATCTTCGTCGCGGGCATGAAAGCGGATGCAGTGTCGGATGCGAACGGGCAGGTTGTGATCGATCTTCCCGAAGGGAACCGTATCCTCTCCGTCATCCATACGAGCTTTTCGCACCAAAACGTCAAAGTGGCGGTAGTGCCGAAGGAGATGGTGTCGCGTACCGTGGAACTCAGCCCGGCTTCGATGGAGCTTGAGGAATTCGTCGTCCTTGCACCGCAGATCGAGGGAAGTATTGCCGCCGTGATGGCGGAAGTGCGCAACAGCGAAACGATCGCCAATGTGATCGGTTCGGCCCAGATGTCGAAGCAGGGGGACTCCAACGCGGCCAGCGCCCTGAAACGCGTGCCGGGGATTACGATCATCGGTGGCAAATATATCTACGTGCGCGGCCTGGGAGACCGCTACTCCAGTACGGAACTCAACGGCATGTCGCTGCCGTCGCCGAATCCGATCAAAAGGACGGTCCCGCTGGATATGTTCCCGAGCATGGTGATCGGGAGTCTTCAGGTCCAGAAGACGTTTACGCCGGACATCACGGGAGCCTTCGGCGGCGGTTACGTCAACGTACGCACCAAATCAAAAGTCGACGAGGATCATGCGAGTGTCAAAATGGGGATC
>JARROU010000197.1:3031-4581 GCA_037383585.1 Campylobacterales bacterium
GCACGACAGTGTCGGGAAGGAAGCGACCACGTATGAGGGGGCCTCGGATGACTGGACCGGTTTCGACCACAGTTTCCGTCCGTTCCCGGGCGCTTTCACCGATTCGGCTCTGCCGGTGGTCGGATCGACGCCGCCGACATTAAACGATACGGCGCAGGAGCTGCGCGCCATGCTGCAAAAGCGTGACGTGAACACCCACACGACCAGCGTGCCTTACGGGGGGGAAGTTCAGGTCGAGTACGGCAAAGAATATACGATCGCGGATGAACATAAATTGAGCGTGCTGGCCACCTACGGGTACAAGGGGGAGTCAAGCCTGCGTACCTATACCTCCTACGACTACCTTGTCTCCCGTGACGGGCTGCTGTCGCCGGAGCCGGACAACGTTTCGACGAACGATCTGCTGCGCACGACGATCCAGCACGGCGGGATCGTCAACCTCGGCTATCGGTTCCGTAATGTCGATTTGCAGTACACAAAACTCTACGTGCTCAACACCCTTGATCAGACCCGTGACGTCAACGGAACCTTCGGCGAGAACAACTCGAAAGAGCACCAGTACTATTTCGAATGGCAGGAGCGGGAGCTGAATATCGACCAGCTCAGCGGAGGGATCGATTACAGGCTCGGCGTCGACAATCGTTTCGATTTCGGTGCGGAGTATGCCCGTGCGAGCGAGTATGTTCCGAACGACGTTTACTATAACTACAAGCAGTATTTTTCGACGCAGCCTTACGTTTTTGCCCGTCCGGACAGCATGCTGACCTACAGCTACCGCACGACCGACGACGCCCTGTACAACATCTATTTGAAAAACCGGGCCATGGTACCGATGCTCAGCGAGGACGACTACCTTGAAGCGGGCTATGTCACCGAGCATAAAGAACGTGAAGGGCGCCGGGTCGATCTGCAGATGCAGAGCCGCATCAACGACGACGCCGTCAGCGCCGGGCCGATCAACGGTATCATCAACTACGGGGACGGTTCGGATCTGGATTTCTCCCTGACCTCGCTTCCGAGAGACCAGTATAATGCCGAGCTCGACCGTAACGCCTATTACGTCAAAGGGCTGGTCAAACCGACGGATGCGCTGGAGGTTACCCTGGGGGCACGTTACGTCGATCTGCGCCAGAAGGTGGAACAGTACAAGGTTCAGAGCAACGTGGTTGTCCTCGATCCGAATACGCTCACATTCAATAAACTGCTGCCGAGCATCGGGATGACTTACCGCATGGATAAGAGCAACCAGTTCCGTCTGGCCTATTCGGAGACCTTTGTCTATCCGGATTTCCGCGAATTTGTCAACGCGGAGTTTATCCACCCGATTTACCTGGCGAAGGTTTCGGGGAATCCTGATCTGATTGAAACGGATATCCAGAACCTGGATGCCCGTTACGAATACTATATGAACGAGACGGACGTGCTGACCGCGGCGGTTTTCTATAAGCATATGGACAATCCGATCGAGGATACCCGCGCCTTCACGACCGGGACACTGCCGCGTTTCTCCTTTGACAACTCCAAGGCGGCCGACCTGGCGGGCTTCGAAC
>JARROU010000198.1:0-6171 GCA_037383585.1 Campylobacterales bacterium
GCGGTGGCCAGTGCCGTTGGCGGGAAGAAAGAAGACGGAGAGGAGTCGTAATGGCAAAGAAACATATCGTAGTGGATCCGATCACCCGGATCGAGGGGCATCTCAGGATCGAAGCGGTGATCGACGAGAACAACACCATCGTGGACGCCTACAGCGCCTCGACGATGTTCCGGGGCATCGAGGAGATCCTCAAGGGCCGGGACCCGCGCGACTGCGGTCTGCTGGCGATGCGGATCTGCGGCGTCTGTACCGGGACACATTATCAGCGCTCCATCGAGGCGGTCGAGAACGCGTTCGACATTACGATTCCCAAAAATGCCCGGATCGTGCGCAACCTGATCCAGGGGGCGCTGTATACGCACGACCACCTGGTCCATTTCTACCACCTGCATGCGCTGGATTTCGTTGACGTCGTTTCCGCCCTTTCGGCTGATCCGGCCAAAACGGCCGAAGAGGCGCGCAAATGGGCCGGTGTCGCCGGTGTCGCCCCCTATACGGATGGCGAGAGCGAGTTCAAGGCGATCCAGGAGCGTGTCGCTAAATTTGTCAAACAGGGGCGCCTGGGCATTTTCGGAAACGGCTACTGGGGGAACAAGCATTATAAACTGACCCCGGAGCAGAACCTCATCGGGGTGGCGCATTACCTGAAGGCGCTCGACATCCAGCGGGATATGGCAAAGATGCAGGCAATCTTCGGCGGGAAGAATCCGCACCCGCAAAGCATCGTCGTCGGCGGCGTCACCTGTGTCCAGGATATCCAGAATCCCGCGCGCATCGCCCTGTTCAAGCAGCTGTTGACCGATACGAACAAGTTTATCAAGCAGGCGTACCTGCCTGACGTCTACATGGCGGGGACGATGTACGCTGACGAAGCGACCGATTCGAAAGCGACCTTCACCGAACTGATCGAAGGCAAAGGGATCGGCGGAACGGGCGGCGGCCTGCTCAACTACATGAGCTACGGCGACTTCCGCCTGGACGATACCGGTTTCTACGATGCCAAGACGCTGTTCCCGCGCGGGATCGTCTACGGCGGGGACCTGAGCCGGGTCGAACCGCTCGATCCGGAAAAGATCGCCGAGGACGTCACCCACTCGTGGTACGAAGGGAGCGAGCCGCTGCATCCCTATGACGGTCAGACCATCCCGAAATACACGGGGCTTGACAAGCGCGAAGACGGCATCGCCTACCTCAAGACCGATGAGAAGTACAGCTGGATCAAATCGCCCATCTACAACGACACCCGCGTCGAAGTCGGGCCGCTGGCGCGGATGATCGTCGGAGTGGCGAGCAAGGACGAGCGCATTACAAAATATGTGACGAACTTCCTCAAGCGCGGCAACCTGCCGGTGACGGTGCTGTTCAGTACCGTCGGTCGTACGGCGGGGCGCGCCATCGAGACGGAACTAATGGCCGATGCCATGGTGGAGTGGGTCGAGGAGCTTGCCGCGAACGTGGCCGCCGGCGATCTCGGTACCTGGACCGAATTCGATTTTGATAAGGTGAGCGTCAAAACCAAAGGGATGGGCCTGGCCGAGGCGCCGCGCGGTTCGCTCGGGCACTGGGTTCGCATCGAAAACGGCAAGGTCGTCAACTATCAGGCCGTCGTTCCCTCCACCTGGAACGCAGGACCCCGCGATTACAAAGGACGGATGGGCGCGTACGAGGCGAGCCTGATCGGCACCAGGGTAGCCGACCCGGAACAGCCGCTGGAGATCATCCGTACGATTCACAGTTTCGACCCTTGTATCGCCTGCGCGGTGCATGTGGTCGATACGAAAGGCAAGTCGCTGGGAACCTACAAGGTCGACAGCCAGTGCAGCATTTAAGGAGTTTCCATGAAATCCGGACATAAACAGGTCAGGCGGATGACGACAGCCATGCGCATCGTCCACTGGGCCAATGCCATCTCCATGATCGCCGCCGTCATTACCGGGCTCTACATCGGCCATCCGTACTACCAGACGCTGATCGCCGACGGCGCCGTCGACAAATACGTTATGGCGTGGAACCGGTGGGGCCACTTTATCGTGGCGATCATTTTTGACGTCACGTCGGTCGTCGTCGCGTATCTTTACTTCTTCAGCCGCTTTGACAAACCGTACAAGCGGCTGATCCCGAACGGTAAAAATATCGTCGAGTTCTGGGAGGTGCTTTTGAACCTCGTCACGCTCAATCGCCGAAAGCGGTTCGATTCGTCCCACAGCGACAGTTTCAATACGGTCTATTTCACCATCTTCCATCTGCTGCTCATCTGGATGCTGCTGACGGGACTGCAGCTGTATGTGCACGGTCTGGAATCGGGCATAAGCGCCATCGGTGCCTGGTGGCCGGCCCTGCTGCATTTTGCGACGGACTGGACGATCGCCGCGACCGGCGGAACGATCATGGATGTCCGCATTTCGCACCACTACACGATGTGGTGGATCGTCGCGTGGGTCGTTATCCACATCTACTACCAGATCTGGCGCACGATCTTCTGGAAAGAGGGCGATGTCGCCATCGTCTTCGGCGGAAGCAAGTTCGCCAAGGAGCGGGAAGCCTGAATGACGGGCCGCTCCGAGTGCACTTTCACGGGCGGAAGCCCCGCCGTATTCCCATCCTGCAAACTATGCTAATATAATGAGATTTCAGCTCCCGTTGCGGGAGTGCCGAAACGACTAAAGGAACCCGATGGCCTTCGTGCTGGAACTTCAAAGCAGCTCTTCACAGTCTTATCTGAAAAACTATGTCGCGAGCATTGCACGCGAGTTCGGTATTCCCGCATCCCTGTCGCAGTCAAAGGGCGTCGTTACGTGTGCTTTCGCCTCCGCGCACCCCCGGCTTCAGCCCTGCATCGAGGCCGTTGCCGAGCGGCTGCCGGCGTCGTGGCACCTGACCGGAAGCCGCCATTACGAGACGGACGACGAACCGGAGTCACTTCCCGAGCTTGAAGCGGACTACCCGCTGGGCCTCGGGCTCTGCCCCTCGTGTCAGAAAGAGCTGTTCGACCCCTCCTCCAGGAGCAATACCTCCTTTTCCTATCTCCGACCCTGCAAAGCGTGCGATAAAGAGAGCGAAGAGGCCGGCCGGCGCGAAGGCGACCACCTGAACAGCTGCCACGCCTGCGGCGTCCCCGTACGACTGCAAAGCGGGGACAGAGAGCGCTACGCCAACGACGCGGGCAGTTTCCGCACCATGTTCGAGGTGGCCGCCGGGGCCGTCGCGGATGGTAAAACCCTTCTCATAAAGACGACGATGGGCTACCGCCGCTTTTTCACAGCGCAGCGGTGGCACCCCGGCGCCGTGCTGATGATGATCCGCGCGGAGCGCATTACGGAGCATCTGGCGATGACCAACGAGGAGTTCAATGCGCTGCTCTCCATCGAGCGCCCAATCCTGCACGCGGCCGTCAAAGACGAGACGCTTCAGGCGTTCGTCGGTCGTTCGGCGGATGTGAAGTATCCTGACGACGGGTTTACAATCCTGCTGGCAAAAGAGCTGCAGCGGCTGGGTTACGATTACGTTGCCTACGAGGCGGCCGATGCGGATGCGCAGGCCGATCTTCGGATGGAGTACGACCTCGAGATCTCCGCGCAGAGCGATCAGCGGCTCTTTATCAGCAAGGATTTCCGGTTTGTCGCCGGGGGCGAACGGGTGAGTTTCCCTTCGCGCCTGGCTTCAGCAACGCAGACGCTGGGCATCGCCCACGGCCTGGCGGGAATTCCGGAAGAGGGCGCCATGCTTTTTGACCGTTCGGAACATTTCGAAAGCACCACTGTCGGCAGGGCCGTGGTGCTCGAAGGCGGATCGGACGAGCCGTGGCACAGTCTGCAGCGGACGGTCGCGCAGGATGAGGCCTCCTTTATGGCCGTGATCGCCGAGCACAGCCTGCTCGGCAGCAGATGCGTCGGGGCCCATTTCGACGGGGAACCCTCCTGCTTGTATTATGACGGGCGAAAGGTGATCCGGGTCGTGCCCCCGATTACTTTCACGCCTGCCGGGCTGCTGGAGAAGATTGCATCGCTGCGCGAAGGTTCCGATCGGCTGGTCGCAAACTTTAAAACGAAAATGCCGGACGTGTTCGCGAAACTCGAGGCGCTTCAGGCAAAAGAGGGGGCGACGCTTTTCGAAGCGGTATCGGTCATCCTGGAAGCGGATGAGCCGGGATTTGCAGGCGTAAACAAGGCGGCGCTTCGGTTCGTCGGCAAAGGGGGGCTGCAGGTCGATACGCATGTCCGGGACAACCGCTTCGACCATACCGCGTTTCTGGCGAGCATCATCAGTTACCGGCTGGCCGGCGTCGACCGTGTCCTGATCGCCTATTCCATCTTCGAATCGTTTGGCGACTACTTCAGCGACTTGCTGCAGCAGATCCAAGGCAAAACGAAAGCGGAGCACCTTCTGCTTAGCGGCGGCCATTTCGCCCAGCCGTCGCTGTTTGGCCGTATGCAGCGCAACCTGAAGCTGACGCCACCGCGTTTAAGCGTCAACCATCCCATCGGCAGGGAGAACGCCGTTGTCGGCTGCGTCTACCTCTAAACGGCTCCGGCTGCAGGTGCGCGGCGTCGTCCAGGGCGTCGGGTTCCGACCCTTCGTCTATCAGCTGGCCGTCCGCAACGCCCTGGGCGGCTATGTACTCAACGACGGCGGCGGCGTCCTGATCGAGATCGAAGGGCCCGATGCGGCGACGGAAGCGTTTGTCGAGACGCTGCTCGGCGCCCCGCCGCCGCTGGCGCGCATCGACGATCTGTCCCGTGAAGCGGTGCCGCTTTTCGGAGAAACGGCCTTCGAGATACGCCGTTCCGAATCCACGGCGGCGTTCGCGATGGTCTCTCCCGATATCGCCGTCTGCGATGCCTGCGCGGCCGAACTGAGAGATCCCGCTAACCGCCGTTACCACTACCCGCTGATCAACTGTACAGACTGCGTTCCGTTTTACAGCATCATCCGCGCGCTTCCCTGCCCGGCCTGCGACGCCGAGTATAACGACCCGGCTAACAGGCGTTATCATGCCCAGCCGATCAGCTGCTGCGACTGCGGTCCGCGCCTGTCGCTGACGGATGCTTCGGGGAGGTCGGTCGCAACGGATGCGGGATACGTGGAGACCGCCGCACGGCTGATCGAAGAGGGCCGGATCGTCGCGCTGAAGGGGCTCGGCGGATTCCATCTGCTCTGCGATGCGACGAACGAGCAGGCGGTTCGGACGCTGCGTGAACGCAAGGGGCGTCCCTCCAAACCGCTGGCCGTGATGTTCCCGTCCCTGGAGGGCATCCGGGCCGCCGCCGAAATCGGCGAAGCGGAGGAACGGCTGATCCGCTCGAAAGAGCGTCCCATCACTATTGTCACCGGGAAGAAAGGAAGTGGTGCTATCGCCCCCTCCGTTGCCCCGGGGGTCGACCGCATCGGCGTTTTTCTGCCCTATACGCCGCTGCATATCCTGCTGCTGGACGTCCTGCGGCGCCCCGTCGTCGCGACCAGCGCCAACCTCAGCGATGCGCCTATTATCACCGACGCGGAAACGCTCAGGCAGCGGCTGGGACATGTCGTCGATGCGGTGCTCGACCACGACCGCGAGATCGTCAACGCCTGCGACGACAGCGTCGTGATGCCGGCAGGCGGCCGGACGCTGATGCTGCGCCTGGCGAGGGGGTATGCGCCCAAAAGCCTGCCGCTGCCCTTTGCCGCGTCTAAAAAGATCCTGGCCGTCGGGGCCAATCAGAAAAATGCGATTGCGCTCGCGTTCGGCCATCACCTGATCCTCTCCCCGCATATCGGCGACCTGGTCTCCCTCGACGCTTTCGAATATTTCGAGCGGACCCTGGAAACGTTCAAACGGTTTTACACCTTCGAACCGGATGTCGTCGTCTGCGACCTGCATCCGGGATACGAGACGACCAGATGGGCCGAGGCGTTTTGCGGACGTCATCCCGATACGGAACTGCTGCAGGTACAGCACCATTACGCGCATGCCCTCTCGTGCATGGCGGAGTACGGGCTTGATGAGGAGGTGTTAGCCTTCTGTTTTGACGGAACGGGCTACGGAGAGGATGCCCTTGGGCACGGAACCCTCTGGGGCGGCGAGGTGCTGCTGGCGGACCCGCACACCTACGAGCGCGTTCTGCACCTGCGCCCGTTCAGGCTGCTCGGGGGAGAGAAAGCGGTTAGGGAGCCGCGGAGGGTGGCCCTGTC
>JARROU010000199.1:0-6871 GCA_037383585.1 Campylobacterales bacterium
CAAAAAACAATGTTATCAATCTGCCCATTTTTTTGCCTCCATCTGTTATCATTATAGCCTATCAGAATCAATGTACGGCGAACTCACAGCCGACTTTTTCTATAATGCTTCCAATATTCACAAGGAGTCCGATTGCCCAAAATAAGCAAAGCCATTGCCAACCTTGATGACAGCGAACTGGGCGACAACCTCCTCTACTACGACTACCACGTCAAGCATCTGCTTTCGCTCGTCAAAAAGGGGCTCGGCCCCGACAGCGATGCCTTTATGAGCGCCTACCGATCGTTTGAGGGCGAAGTCTTCGAAAATTACGCCTACGAGATGCTGCTGCGCTACGTGAAACAGCACGATTTTATCAAGAAATTCATCGTAAAAGGCCCCCACAAGAAACGAACGAAGGCGCAGCCCAACGCCCTCTCCGTCAACTGGAAGGGACAGATCGTCTACCGGATCAAGCGCAACGAGATCGGTGAGTTCGATGCCATGTTCTTTACCGAAAAGGAACTCTATTTCGTCGAAATGACCCTGGTCGGCTCGGTAACGAACCTACGCAAGCGCATGCGCAAGAAGCGTGCGCTGCTGCAGACCCTTTTCCCCCACTACAAGATCAAGGCGCTGCTGATCCTCAACGAAGGGGTGACGGGGCTGAGCACCCTGCCCGATTACGCCACCGCCTGGGTCACGAAGCCCTACAGCGCGGCGAAGGTGTTTGACTGGCTCAAACAGGAGAAACGGCCACGGCGAAAACCGTTCAAGCGTATCAGCGGAAAACAGATCGTCGGAACCGATGCGCTCAAGATCCATCCGTTCCGCTATTACAACACCCTGGGGTGGATCCTGAACAAGGCCCGGATCAAAAACGGGGTCATCAACACCCAGTTCCTCTTTTCGAAAACCGTCCAGCGCTACCATGACCTTTTCGTCAAGATCTACATCGGCTACATGGAGCCCG
Organism: Campylobacterales bacterium; assembly: GCA_037383585.1. Classification (GTDB taxonomy): domain Bacteria; phylum Campylobacterota; class Campylobacteria; order Campylobacterales; family Sulfurimonadaceae; genus Thiomicrolovo. Next base: position 953 of record JARROU010000199.1, read on the forward strand.
ATGCCTTCAAGGAACGGTTCCCGACCATCGCCAACCCCAACGACGCCCGGGTCTATATTGCGATCGAGAAAGAACACACCGGGAGCTATGCCCTCAACTTTTTCCTGTCGCACAGCCGAAAAAACCTGGAGCTGATCACAGAACGCGACGGGAAGCCCCACTCCGTAAAAAAAGACCCTTACGGCGTCACGGTGACGGAAATCTCCTACGTCAGCAACGTCGTCAAACCCAACCACGCCCTGACGGCTTCGCAGATCGACACGGTGATCCGAAAAATCTCAAAACACCGCTTCGACTGATCCGGAAAAGTCGCTAGAGCGTGGTTGGGTTTGACGACGTTGCTGACGTAGGAGATTTCCGTCACCGTAACGCCGTAAGGGTCTTTTTTTACGGAGTGGGGCTTCCCGTCGCGTTCTGTGATCAGCTCCAGGTTTTTACAATGATGACGTGTTTGCCTTTGCATTCGGGGGCTCGGCTGTAATAGAGGGCGGCTTCATGGGTTGTCTCATCCCGTTTCATCGCCAAAAATCCGGCCTGTGCGTCCGCGAAGAGGTCCATGACAGCTTCAAGCCTCGGCAGCCCGGCGCGCATTATGGTCACGAATACGAGCTGTTCTTCGTTCAAAAGTTCATAGGGTTGTTCCCCCTGCCAGGTTTGCAGCAGGGTTGAATGCATATCGCCGCGCCCGAACGCCTGGTCGGCCAGCAGAAGCGTCAAGTGTTTGATCAGGCGTCGGAACGCGGCAGCATCGGTTGTCGAGGCGCGCAGGCGATTGATAAAATGTTCACTGAGCGGGGTGTGCAGTTCGTGTACCATGCCATCTCTTTCAATAACGGATTGTCAAAGATTGTACAGCAGATCGTCTAAAAGGTGAAAATGGATAGGGGGAAAGGGTTCGGAGCCGAAGCTCCGGAAGATTACAGTGCCGCTTTGGCCTGTGCAACGACGGCGGAGAAAGCCGCTGCGTCGTTCATCGCCATGTCGGCAAGGATTTTACGGTCAAGCTCGATGCCAGCTTTTTTCAGACCGTTCATGAACGTAGAGTAGTTCATATCGTTGAGGCGGCATGCCGCGTTGATACGAACGATCCACAGTTTGCGGAAATCGCGTTTTTTCTGTTTGCGGTCACGGTATGCGTAAACGAGGCTGCGTTCGAGCTGCTCTTTCGCTTTGCGGAAGTGTTTGCGACGACCGCTGTAGAAACCGCGTGCAAGTTTCAGTACTTTTTTGTGACGACGGCGTCTGACGACACCCGTTTTTACTCTTGGCATATTCTTTTCCTTTCTTTACCCGTTCATGTCTTTCAATGTTCCGGGTGCCGCTGTGCGGACTTGCCCAGTCTGAACTGGAGAGTTGAAATGGGATCGCGCCTTACGCGATCATCTCTTTGATGTTTGCCGCATCTGTGTTCGTCAGATACTTCGGCGTGTTCTGTTTACGGCGTGTGCCCGCGTCCTGTTTTGTCAGGATGTGGCTGCGGAAAGCTGTACCGCGTTTGACTTTGCCGCTTTTTTTGACCTTGAAACGCTTGACAGCGCCCTTGACCGATTTCATCTTTGGCATCGTAAAGTCCTTTCTGTAATCTTTCATCCATACCGACAAGCACTGCTATTGGTATAAAATGGGAGCGCGATTATAGCGTAAAAAATGTTAAAAGGGAATAGAATCGAAGCGGACGTCCGGCCGGCGCCGGACGGAAGGTGACGTTGTTATTTTTTCTTGTCTTCTTTTTTCGGAAGAACGAGCATGTTATAGTAGCGGCCTTCGAGTTTCGGTGCCTTGTCCATGACACCGATATCCTCGACCATCGGCCATACACGTTCGAGCACTTCGCGTGCCGCTTCGGGGTGAGCCATTTCACGGCCGCGCAGGAAGACACGGAATTTGACGTGCTTCCCGGCTTCGAGGAATTCGCGCGCGTGCTTGACCTTGTAGTTGACGTCGTTCTCGGCGATCTTGACGGAAAGCTTGATCTCTTTGACTTCGATCTTGACCTGCTTCTTCTTCGCCTCTTTGCGCTTTTTCTCTTCCTGGTACTTGAACTTGCCGTAATCCATGATCTTTGCGACCGGAGGTTTCGCCGTCGGAGAGATGAGCACAAGATCGAGTCCGAGCTCATTCGCTTTGTCCATTGCGACATCTGTCGGGACAATGCCCAGTGCCTCTCCGCCGTCTACAACACAGCGTACCTCGTGAGCTCGGATGTCATCATTCATGATGACGCGGTCTTGCTTTTTACTCAAAAATGTACCTCATTTATCTTTTTCAGGATCAGCGCGATGAACTCGTCTTCGGAGAGTTCATACTGCGTACGTTCACGGCGGTCGCGGACCGCCACCTTCTTATTGTTCACCTCTTCGTCACCGATTACGATGATCATAGGCACCCGTCCTTTTTCCGCCGTTCGGATCCGTTTGTTCAGACTTTCGTTCTTGTCGAAGATCTCCGAATCGGCCCCGATATCAATCAAACGGTCGGCCAATGCTTTCGCATAGGCATTGTGCGTTTCGGCGATCGGAATGATTGCGACCTGCGTCGGAGCGACGAACATCGGGAATTCCCCAGCGTAATGCTCCGTCAATATACCAACAAATCGCTCAAATGAACCTAAAATCGCACGGTGGATCATAACCGGCTGGATTTTGCTGTTGCCTTCGCCCGTATATTCGAGCTCGAAACGCTCCGGAAGATTCAGGTCGAGCTGCACCGTTCCACACTGCCATTCACGCCCGATGGCGTCGGTGATCTTGATATCGATCTTCGGTCCGTAGAAGGCGCCGTCACCGGCGTCCACTTCGTACGGGAATCCGTTTCGATCCAGCGCACTTTGCAACGCCGCTTCTGCCTTGTCCCAAACTTCTGCGGCACCGACGGCCTTGTCCGGGCGCGTCGAAAGCTTCATATCGTAGTCGAATTCGAAGGTTTTCATGATCTTGTCGACAAAATCGAGGACCTCCAAAATTTGCCCTTCGACCTGTTCCATCGTACAGAAGATATGTGCATCGTCCTGCGTGAACTCGCGTACGCGGAACAGCCCGTGCAGCGCGCCCGTCATCTCATGGCGGTGGACGACGCCGTACTCGAAGTATTTCAACGGCAGGTCGCGGTAGGAGTGCAGATCGTGTTCGTACACCTTGATGTGACCGACACAGTTCATCGGTTTCACCCCGAACTCGACCTCGTCGATATTGGTGAAATACATATTTTCGCCGTAGTTCTGGTAATGACCCGAGGTCATCCACAGGTCCGAACGCAGCATCTCGGGCCCGCGGACCGGCTCATAACCGCGTTTTCGGTGCGCTTTGAAGAGCAGGCTCTCCAGGCGGGCTCGCAGGCGAGCGCCCGCCGGCAGACAGATCGGGAAGCCCGCACCGACCTCTTCGCGGAAGGTAAAGAAGCATCTCGTTCTTGCTGTCGCCGCCGAGGTAGGCCCCGGCGATTTTCGTCAGTTTGAAAAAACGCAGTGCACGGACGTTCGGGACGTGCGGGCCGCGGCAGAGGTCTTCGAAATCGTCCTGTTTGTAGATCGAGACCGTTTCACTCGGGATCATGTCGAGGACCGCCTGCTTGAGGTGGTCGCCCGAGAACTTCTCGCGGGCTTCGTCTTTGCTGATCTCGTAGCGCGTGATCGGGTATTTTTTCTTCGCGAGATTCAGCATCTCTTTTTCGATCCGCTTGAGGTCGCCCTCACCGATCTCTTCGCTGACCTTGAAGTCGTAGTAGAACCCGTCCTTGATCACCGGTCCGACATAAAACTCGGCATCGGGATAGAGTTTCTTGATCGCCTGCGCCATCAGGTGCGCGGTAGAGTGGCGGATCACTTCTAGGGCGTCGTCGCTGTCGCCGTACTCGATCGGCTCACCTTCGATCCCCTTGGCTTCCGCAGTCTGAAGGTCTATGATCTCGTCGTCATGTTTGAGTGCAATGGCATCCATCAATATCTGTTTCCTAAGTTCTTTTTCTCACGGGACATCCGAATAAAGATATCCGATCGTTACAAAATAAATTGCGTGATTTTATCGAAATTTTCTATGGAAGTATGTTAAAGGATTTTAATCAGGTCATTGGATTCAATTTATCGGGAAGAAATGGTGGCCACGACAGGACTTGAACCTGTGACCACCACCATGTCAAGGTGGTGCTCTACCAACTGAGCTACGCGACCATTTCGTTTAGGAGGCTGAAATTATAGCCCCACAAACATTAGAGTACGCTTAAAGTTTCTGGTAATCTGCACTTCTCCGTCGTCCGTTCACAGCCAAAGCCAAAAAAACGAATCGTTTCTTCTTATCCTGCGCCTCTCGACGAATCTAAAAATGCAAGGGGTCCGGAAAAAAACGGTCCCCGCGTTCAGAAATCCGTCTTCGTATGCTATTATTGTAAAAAGCAAGCAGGAGATCTATATGACCGCATCGGAATTCGAACATGCAAACAAGCCGGGAACAGAGGTACGCTTTAATCCGTTTCTCGTCTTCGTTTTTTTCCTGACAGCACCCTACCTTCTCTTTTTTCTTCTGCTGATGCTGGTAACCGGACAGTTCGACGTCGTTCTGCTCGCCGAGGCCGTCTGGGAACGTGACTGGGACGCCTATATGAAAACCTGGGTGATCGGCACCTTTGTCCTCTCCGTCGGAAGACTCCGAAGCACGCTATTCCGGCCTCGGCGACGCGATGAACCGCAAGGAACAATGAGCGCCGCCGTCAGGGGCAGTGGTTCCGGGATCGGTAAACAGACATCATGATTCCCATCTCCGCACGAGGCCGCGAGCGCGAAGCGCTTGAAAATTTCTCTTTCGTCTTTGATGCCGCAGCCATTGAAAAGCTCGAAGCGGCGGTCAGCGCCTATCACGGATGCGCTTACGCCGTCGCATTCAATACCCCCGAATCCGCTATGACCGCCGCCCTGACGGCCGCAGACGTGAACAGCGGCGACCCCGTCATTGCCGCCGCCATGGAACCGCAGCACCATTACAGCGCTCTGGCACGTCTTCAAGCCGGCGTACGCTACTGCGACATCGGTCTTGACGGCAATCTCTATCCCCGTGCACTGACTTCCCTTGCCCGCGACGATGTGAAAGCGGTGCTGTTTTCACACTTCGAAGGCATCCGCGCTGTCCGCCCCGCACTGCCGGATACGGTGGAGACCATCGAGGACATCACGGCATCGCTGACGCCGTTCACCGTTACGCGAACAACGCTCTGGTCCCTCGAAAGCCTCATGCCCGAAGGAGTGGAAAAAACGGGATTTGTCGCCGTTGTGCTGATGATGTATGTGCTGATGATGGTGCTCGGGGTTGCGAACGTGCTGGGAAGGGAGATCGCCGAAGGCGCGAAGCCGGTCTAAAAGCGGCAGCCCCGGTACGCATAGGTCTCCGTCGCATCGCGCACGGTGTGCGCGACCTTTTCTACTTCCTCCCGGCTCAGGCGGTGATGGCACGGCAGCTGCAGCAGCGCTTTGTAAAAATCCTCCGTAACCGGCAGACGTACGCTTTCGTCTCTGAAGGCGCTGGTCTTGTAGACCGGCTTGCAGCAGACGGCCGCTTCAACGCCTTGTTCTTCAATCGCCAAGAAGATATCCTCTTTGGGGCAGTACAGCTGCGGGATGAGCAGAATGGGATAGCTGGCGGGGGCGTCGTCGGAAGTGCGTTTCGGCTTGTCGAAGAGCGTGCTGCGGAGGATGTCGTCCAGATGTGATGCCGTTTCCCGGCGCCGATCGCAGACGGCTTCAAGCGTTTCCATCTGACGCAGGGCGACGGATGCCGTGATGGCACTGAGCGCGGCATCGGAGCCTTTGAGCAGGAGATCGTAATTCCAGACCGCGCCGTTTTTCCGCCCGGATTGCCGGAAGAGCTTCGCGGTTTCAGCGATTTTCGCGTCATCGGTCAGGACAAATCCCGTTTTTTCCACTCCTTCGGGCAT
>JARROU010000200.1:0-3443 GCA_037383585.1 Campylobacterales bacterium
GTACCTGTGGACCTCGATGTTCGCCTTCCAAAAATGGAGTTCCGTCGTCGAGATGCGCCGCTATATGCGCCGCTTTATCCATCTCGTCGAAGGGCTGCACAGGCTCGGCGGCGTTATGCGCACCAAATACAACCAGTATCATTCCGTCATCCTGCCGCTCAGACGCTATCTGGAAGCACGCGGCGTCCGTTTCGATATGGACACCCTTGTAACCGACATCGATTTCGACATCTCGGATGAGACAAAGAGGGCAACAGCTTTGCATATAAAAGATCAGGGCGGCGAGCAGAGAGAAATCCCCCTTGGCGCATCGGACTGTGTCTTCATTACCAACGGCTCCATCACAGAGAGCACTGATACCGGCTCCTGGAACAAACCGCCGACCCTGAAAGACAAATCGAGTTCGGGGGCATGGACTTTATGGGAAAAAATTTCCCGTAAAGACTCTGTTTTCGGACATCCGGGCGTCTTCAGCGACCGGATCGACCTGCAGAAATGGTACTCCTTTACCGTCACACTGAAAGACAGTACCTTCCATGATTATATGGAAAATTTCTCTGGCAACGTTGATGGGACAGGAGGGCTGGTGACCATGACGGATTCCAACTGGCTGATGTCCATCGTCATCGCTCGTCAGCCCCATTTCCCCGATCAGCCGAAGGAAGTAAAAATTTTCTGGGGCTACGGACTGTATCCCGACCGCGAGGGCAATTACGTCAAGAAAAAGATGTCCGAGTGCAGCGGTGAAGAAATCCTAGAAGAGCTCTGGCACCATCTGAAAATCCGTGACTTGATGCGACCCGTCGCGGAAGCCGGCAACATTATCAACTGCATCCCCGTCGCACTGCCTTTCATCGACAGCCTATTCATGCCGCGCCTCCCGGGCGACCGACCGGAAGTCATACCGGAAGGTGCGACGAATTTCGCCTTTTTAGGGCAGTTCGCAGAGGTGGATAAGGATTGCGTCTTTACCGTGGAATATTCCGTCCGCTGCGCGCAAACTGCCGTTTTCGGCCTTTTCGAGACCGGAAAAGAGGTGATCCCGGTCTATGACTCGATCCACGATCCGGTCGTACTTTTCAAGGCCGCCATGGCGTTAAGACGTTAAGACGCCATAAGGATTGGTAGGCCACGGGTTACGTCCTCCCTTTCCAAGCCGTTACAGACTAGCGCGCTCCGGTTCTACCAGTTTCTTATCGACAAGGATCGCAAACGGAATCTGGATCATGTAGGCGAACATGATCGGCAGCAGCATCGAGACGCCGAACGCCTTCATGGAGAAGGTGGAGAGGACCAGCGCGAGGGTGATGTAACGCGTTGCGCTGTGCCAGAACGCGGCGCGTTCCTGGGGCGAATCGAGATTAAAGACAAACTTTGCACAGAGCAGGTCCAGCACGTAGAAAACGATCACGGCCCCGAGCGCAATCCAGATAAGTTCCGGTTCGAAGTCATAAAGGTCGACAAGGTTCTGCGTGCTTTGAAGACCGAAAAGATAGAACAGGATCACGAACATGCTCACGTTGCTGATATAGGGACGGAACTTCTCGATGAAGCCGGCGAGCGGCGGGATCAGGACAACAAATCTACTGGCGATAAACGGTATGACAATGAGCAGTTCGACGACCAGTCTCGCATAGCTCGTCATGTTGTTGGCGTCGTCGGTGTAGAGGGTATTGAAGTAGGTCTCGGTGTAGATGCCGAAAAGGTGCAGCATCAAAAAGGAGAGCGACACCAGCAGCAGGTTGATAAAAAGGATCAAGAACCCCAGGGAGGTGTCCCCGCCCGATTTTTTGATCCAGTACATCACCATGCCACCCCCGCTCAGTACCGAAAGCAGAAAGAGCCCGGCGGCAATGCCGTAATCGTGGGTGATCAGCCCGATGATCACTGCGAAAATCGGCAAAAGGACAAAGTTGACAAACAGGCTTTTGATAATGACGATACGGTGGTGCCAGAGCAGCTGCACGTCCGTCACCTTCACTTTGAACAGCGACGGCATGATCATCGTCAGGCCGGCAAAAAGACAGATATTGGAGCTGAAAATAAAGCCGTCGGTGTTGTATCCGTAAATGAAACCGAGCAGCGCGCCCAGCAGAACAATCAGCAGTTGCATTTTTCTCCCTTTGTAACCGGTGTTATCTCGTTTATCTATTCATTGGTACGCATGCGCGTTGACGACGTTTCGGATGACAGCCGTTCCAGAAACTCCAGCAGTTTTTCCTGGTTTGTCATAAACGTGCCGAACGCATCACGCCCGAGAAAAGCCGCCATCTGCTCCTGGGTTTCATTAATGACATCCAGGGCCAGTTTGATCAGCGCCTCACCGCGCCCGGTCAGCACGATGATCTTCTCTTTACGGTTTTTCGGGCGTGCCTGCAAAGTGACGTAACCCGACGCCACCAGCTTCCCGACACTTTTATGGACGGCCTGCCGGCTGCTGCCAAGCGCATTGGCCAGCGTACTGACGCTCATCGGCTCCGCTTCCGCCAGGTGGGCGAAAATGCTCAGAAGTGCCGGCGACAGATCGCAGTACCCTTCGCGCTCGACACGCTCGAGGATGATCTGGTTGAAAAGAGTGCTGGACCTCAGCGCGGTGAAACAGAACGACATTGTAAACCTAGTTGACAATATTTATTTGAAAGATTATACTTTCACCGACCTTTTAAAAGGCTTCGAAATAAATACAAAGTGTGTATCATGAATTTTCTTGTTCAAGTCGATTTTCCGTATGAAGGCCCGTTTGGGGAAGAGATGAGTGTGGCGATGCGCGGTCTCGCCGAAGATATTGCCAATGAGGCGGGACTGGTCTGGAAGATCTGGACCGAGTCCGAAGCTGAAAAGAGTGCCGGCGGGATCTATCTTTTCACTAACGAAGCGGATGCCCTCCGCTACATCGAAAAGCATGAAGCGCGGCTGACGGCATTTGGAATCAAAAACATCCGTTCGCTTCTTTTCAGGACGAACGACGCCCTGAGCAAGATTGATCTAAAAAGCGTAACATGCATGTTGGTTGGGGCAATGCCGTCTCACCTTGTATGCGCTTAACACTTCTGCAAAACTGCTTCCGATGGTTTCATTTGCGTTTTGTCATCTAAATATAATAAAATTGCTGTCACATATTTTAATAAGGACATACTATAAGAAGAGCGGTAATTATCTCTGTGATCGGTTCCGGGCTCCTGTTCTGTGCCTGTTCGACAGAATCGTCAGATACAAATTTTAAAGAGGGGCAATGGTCCATTACGACCAAAACGGAAATAGAGGGGACGACAATGCAGATTCCTCCCAAGACGTCTGAACTGTGCCTGAGTGCACAAGACCGCGTGCCGATGAAACATGACAGTGCAAGCGGTTGCACACTATTAGAACAGCGTGTTGAAGGGGACACCGTTTCCTGGCAGTACGAGTGCGCCGTCTCCAAGGGTGAAGGCAACGTTACTTAC
>JARROU010000201.1:0-2961 GCA_037383585.1 Campylobacterales bacterium
ACTTCGATGTCAAAGGCGTCGAGGTCGCTGAACTTTTTAAACAGGACGGCTTTGCCTTCCATGACCGGCTTGGAAGCCTGCGCGCCGATGTCGCCCAGTCCCAGGACGGCGGTGCCGTTGGAAATCACCCCGATGAGATTTGCCTTGGACGTATAACGGTAGGCGTCTTCGGGGTGTTTTTCGATGGCGAGGCAGGGGACGGCGACGCCGGGAGTGTAGGCCAGCGAGAGATCGCGCTGGCTCTTGAACGACTTGGTGACTTCGATACCGAGTTTCCCGGGCCTCGGGTTTTCGTGGTAGTCGAGGGCTTCCTCGTTGGAAAGGGGGGTAGCCATAGGGACTCCTTTCTGCACAGCGTGACTGATTATAACGCTTTTTGGCTGTGCCGAGTCCGTCGGGGGTGGAAAAAGGCCCTTTTAGTCGAGGCGCGCGTCAAGCTGCGCGATGCGCGCGAGCGTCTCTTGCTTGCCGATGGTGGCCATGATGGTGTCGACACCCGGGCCCGCGAGTCTGCCCATCAGGGCCAGACGTAGCGGCATTCCGATCTTTCCGAAGCCGATCTCCTGCTCTGCGACGACGGCTTCCATCAGCGCATGGTAGTCCGTCGGCAGGTGCAGCTCGGCGGCCGCTTCGACTTTGGCGACGAACGCGGCGAGAATCGCTTTTGAATCGGGCTTGACCGCCTTTTTGAACGCCTTGGCATCGTATTCGGACGGGGTCGTGAGCACCTCTTTGACCATGTCGGCAAGCTCGGCGAGGGTCTTCGCGCGCTCTTTGAGCTCGTCGAGGATGATCTCTTTCTTGTCGTGCGCCTTGAGGTCGACGCCGAATGTTTCGAGTTCATGCGCCAGCGTGTCGTTGGAGAGGTTCTTGATGTAGTGGGCGTTGAGCCACTCAAGTTTTTCGGGGTTGTAGATGGAGGCCGATTTGTTGATGCTGTTCGGATCGAACAGGGTCTTCATCTCCTCAAGCGAGAAGATCTCCTGGTCGCCGTGGCTCCAGCCCAGGCGCACGAGGAAGTTGAGCAGGGCTTCGGGCTGGTACCCCATGCGCTGGTACTCCATGACGTCGGTCGCTCCGTCGCGTTTGGAGAGCTTCTTTCCGTTGCTGTTGTGGATCATCGGCACATGGTAGAAGGTTGGGACCTTGAAGCCCAGCGCTTCATAGACCACGAGCTGCTTGGGGGTGTTGGAGAAGTGGTCGTCGCCGCGGATGACTTCGTTGATCCCCATGAGCGCGTCGTCGACGGCGACGACGAAGTTGTAGGTCGGGCTGCCGTCGCTGCGGGCGATGATGAAATCGTCGAGGACATCGGCGACGTTGAAGGTAACTTCGCCCTTGATGCCGTCATAGACGGTGATGGTGCCTTCCGTCGGTGCCTTGATGCGGATGACCGGTTCGATGCCTTCGGGCGGGGTCCCGGTAAAGTCGCGGTAGCGCCCGTCGTAGCGCGGGCGCTCCTTGTTGGCCGTCTGCTGCTCGCGCAGGGCGTCGAGTTCTGCTTTGCTCATGTAGCACTTGTAGGCTTTGCCCTCTTCGAGGAGCTGGTCGATGTACATCTTGTAGACGCCCATGCGCTGGGACTGGTAGAGGATCTCGCCGTCGTGGTCGAGGCCGACCCATTCGAACGCTTCGACGATCGCCTTGGCGGCCGCTTCGTTGTTACGGCTTTGATCGGTGTCCTCGATGCGCAGAACGAATTTCCCGCCGTTGCGGCGGGCCCACAACCATGAAAAGAGCGCGGTACGCAGCCCCCCGATGTGCAGGTAACCGGTCGGACTGGGAGCGAAACGTGTGACAACCATATAAGAGAGCCTTTTTTTGAGCGCCATTATATCTCATTAATCGGTGCGTTCAAAAAAAGCGGGTAGAATGGTGGCTTTGAATCAGGAGCCAATTTTGCAAAAACTTACACTGCTTTTCATCCTTTTTATTGCGGCGCTGCAGGCGCAGATGGTCGACGGGGTCGCGATCCTGGTCAAGGAGGAACCGATCACCCTCTATGACATCGAGCAGAAGATGGATGAGGGGCATCTGACACAGCAGCAGGCCGTGGATCTTCTGATCCGTGAACAGCTTGAATCGCAGGAGATCACACAGCGCGAACTCAGTGTCAGCGCCACGGAACTGCAGGAGCGCATCTCCAATCTGGCGCAACAAAACGGCATGAGCCTGGCCCAGCTCTACGATGCGGTGTGGCGCACCGAGCATCTGACGCAGAGCGCGTTCGAAGAACGGATGAAAAAGACCATGTTGAAGCAGAAGCTCTACAGTGCGATCGCAATGGCGAACCTGGAGGAGCCTTCCGAGGAGGAGATGCGAGAATATTATCGTCTGCACTCTGAGCTGTTTTCCCATTCGGAGACGTTTAACGTGACGGTTTACCGCGCACCGGCCCGGGGCGTATTGCAGCGGAAGATGGCGAATCCCATGCTCAACCTCTCCGAGGTCACGACGCAGGATGCCGTCTTGCCGTATGCGCAGCTTGAGCCCCGGCTGACCGAACTGCTTTCCAAAACGCAAAACGGCGCTTTTACGCCGATCCTCTCGGACCCGAAAGGGGGCTTTGTCTCTTTCTTCGTGCACAGCCGGAGTCTGCCGGTCATGGTACCGTTTGAACAGGTGAAGATGCAGGTGCAAGAAGCGCTGATGGCCGAGAAGCGCGAACAGACGCTCAAAGACTACTTTGATCGTGCCCGCCTGAACGCGGAGATCAAGACGATCCGGCTGCCGGAATAAGCGTTAAGCGCTGAGCGCTTAGTTTCTAGTTGGCAGTAAGTAGTGGTTAGTCAGTAGTCAGTGACGAAGAGTAAGAGCGCAAGGCGCGGGGGCATTCCGCCGAGGAAAACTCAGCGTTAGCGTAGCCAAAGGGGCTTTGCTCCTTTGGCGTGTTACCCTTTTATAGTTCTCGAGAGTAAAGAGTAAGAGCGCAAGGCGCGGGGGCATTCCGCCGAGGAAAAC
>JARROU010000202.1:0-2951 GCA_037383585.1 Campylobacterales bacterium
CGAACCGTCGCAGCTCCTCGGCCTCGTAATGCAGGCGGCTGGTGTCCTCGAGGACGCTCTGGTGCCCGTCGAGCAAAAAACGTTTGCACCCGTACCGTCCGCAGAGTTTCTTCAGGATCTTCTGCAAGGTTTTTTCGACGAGGGACGGTTCCTCGACGGCGTAGGCGGGGAAGCCGATGATGCCGAGCAGCGCCGCATCGGTCTCTTTTGAGGTCGATTCGCGCGGCAGTAGGCTGTGCAGTGTAAAGCGCGAACGTGCGATGTCGCTGGCGACGACGTGGATTACGCCCTCGGTATCGCCGGACGCACCGTAGAGGTTGAACCCGTCCATGGCCTCGAGCGCCGCCTTGGCCATGCCGACGGAGCTGCAGTTGATCTCGGCGTCGCCGCGGTTGATCTTGTTGCCGCGTTCCCAGATCCCGTAATCGGGCGTGCAGTAGGCACGGCTGATGTAATGCACCAGGTTCTGCACAAAGTCCACCTCGTCGGGCGTGTAGACGATCCGGAGCCCGGAGGCGGTCATCTGGGCGAGCATCAGCAGGTACAGCGAGGTCGCATCGAGCTGCAGGTGCCCCCACTCCTCGTCGCCGACGACGGCCAGGCCGCTGCGCGTGCCGTACTTCGCATGCAGGGCATCGAGGGGGTTCTGGGTCCGTTTGAACCGTTCGACCCGGTCGGATTGGTGCATCATGGCCGCCAGCAGCCCTCGCATCAGCTTGACGACGCTGTGCGAGAGCGTGTACGTCCGGACATGCCCCGGATCGTGTTTTTCGTATGCGAGTGCCAGACCCCAGACGCAGAGGATGCTGTAGACATTGTCGCGTACCCAGGCATCGGTGTAGTCGCCGTGGGCGTTGACGGCCGTGCTGGCGGGCAGCAGCCCGGTCACCGGATCCTGACGCTGCAGGATGATTTTGTCGACGACGGCGAAGTGGTGGGAGAGTTTAGCGTCCGGTGCCATGTGCCTTTCCGTGCCTGAGTTGTTTTTTGTCGGTTTGTGTAGATCATAGCATAGAGTCGCTTCCAGTCGTGTGTGCCGCTGATCTTTTTTTGATCAGCTTTTTTACACTGCGTCTTCTTTTTGAAATTCGGCGTAGACGGGGATTCGACACGCTTTTTTAGAGCTCCGCATAAGCCAAGTAGGGGTAAAATTGTCGGAAAAAACGGGAGCGTCATGCATAAAAAAACCGCCTGCCCCCTGGATTGTTACGATGCCTGCAGCGTGATTGTCGATGAAGGCAAGCTCAAAGGAGACAAGGACCATCCCTATACGAACGGCTACCTCTGTCCGCACCTGAACCATTTCTGGAAACACGAGCGGATCACGCAGCCGCGGCTGCATGGGAAACCGGTTTTGATGGACTTGGCCCTGGAACACCTGGAAACGCTCGTGCGCGAAGCACGGGAGGGCAATGGGGTCCTGCATTACCGCGGGTCTGGAAATTTCGGCCTGATGCAGGCCGTGACGGACCACTTCTTTGCCTCCGTGGGCGCAACGCTGACCGACGGATCGCTCTGCGACGGGGCCGGTGCGGCCGGCGTCACGCAAGGGCGGGGCAGCAACCGCGCTCTGCCGCCCGAACAGATCGCCGCGTCCGATGTTGTCATCGTCTGGGGACGCAACATCCCGGTGACCAACTCCCATCTGCTTCCTTTCCTCAAAGACAAAGAGATCATCGTGATCGATCCCGTCCGTACGGATTTTGCCGAAAGCGCGGACATGCACATCCAGATCAAGCCCGGCGGGGATCTTTTCTTCGCGATGCTGCTGGCGCGCTTCATCCTCATCGAGGGGATGCAGGACGATGCCTACCTCGAAACGTACGGCGAGGAATATGAAGAATACTACGAACTGACACAGACGGTGCGCATCAAAGCCGTGCTGGATCTGATCGGGCTCGGTCTGGGGGACATCGGACGCGTGCTGGAGAAGCTGCGGGGCAAAAAAATCGCGATCCTGGCCGGGACCGGCGTACAGAAATACCGCCACGGCGATGAAGTCCTTCGGGCCATCGACGCCATCGGCGTGCTGCTGGGTCTGTTCGGAAAAGAGGGCTGCGGGGTCGGATTCCTGAGCAGTTCTTCCGCCGGTATCGAATCGCCCTTTGCCAAAGCCCGCCGTTTCGAACCGAAGGCGACGGCCGCGTTTTCCGATTACGATCTCGTATTCGTCCAGGGGGCCAACCCGGCGGCGCAGATGCCCGATTCCGAGCGGGTGACGGATGCGCTTTCCAAGGCGGGACACGTCGTCTATTTCGGGCTCTACGAGAACGAGACGTCCGAGCTGGCCGAGCTGGTGATCCCGGCCAAGACCTTCCTGGAAAAACCGGACGTGCGCGCCTCGTACGGGCACAACGCATTGCTGGAAATGCCTGCATGCGAGCGCAGCGCGGCCGGCATCAGCGAATACGAGCTGAGTGCGGCGCTGTGCCGCGCGTTTGACGTTGCGATCGAGCGCGAACGGCACTACCTGGAACATTTTGCGGGCTTCGGAGTAGAAAGCGAGGGGAACACGCTGGTCAAAGGCCGCGAAGCAGTCCCGTACGCAGAGGGATTCGATACCGACGACGGACAGTTCCTCTTTCTTGAAGAGTATGATTTCGACTTCGATATGGAGGAGGAGTATTTTCTGATCACGCCGAAAAGTCCGAAGAGCCTCAATTCGCAGTTTGACCGCGAGTCCAGAGTCTTCATGCACCCCTCCTGCGGTTTTGAAAAAGGGACGCGGTTGCGGCTGAGTTCGGAGAGCGGGAGCGTGACGCTGCCGCTGGAGTACGACGACCGTCTGCTCGGGGAGTGTGTGCTCATTTATGCCGGGACCCCCGGCGTGAACAACCTGACACCGTCCGAACTGAGTTATGAAGGGAAAAACGCCTGCTTCCAGGCAAACAAAATCAAGGTGGAACCATGCTAGAAACAATCAAATCAACCGATGCGCAGTTCGTCCTGCC
>JARROU010000203.1:0-2950 GCA_037383585.1 Campylobacterales bacterium
TTCGTATTGGCCAGCGACTCCGCATCCATAACAGAAGCCAACGCCTTGACATAACGTTTCGCGATGACAGCTTCCATTAGGCAACCTTCTTCATGATGATGTCGGCCATCTTCTCTTTATCGAGCGATGCCGTGCTTTGTGCCGTTACGTCCGAAAGGACGGATTCGACGACGCTGCGTACCATCTGACGTTCCGCCAGTGCCTCTTTGTCCTTGATCTGCTTTTCAATGACAGAGATTTCGCTCGCACACTGGGTTTCAATCTGTTTTTTGAGAATCTCTTTCTCTTTTTCAGTCGTAGCCTGCAGTTCTGCAGCAAAGGCTTTCGCCTCTTCGACCGCCGCTTCCGCCGCTTCTTTTTCCGCCTTGGACTCACGCAGTTTTTCCTGAATGCTGTTCAGACG
The DNA here is from genome assembly GCA_037383585.1 of Campylobacterales bacterium. Classification (GTDB taxonomy): domain Bacteria; phylum Campylobacterota; class Campylobacteria; order Campylobacterales; family Sulfurimonadaceae; genus Thiomicrolovo. The sequence goes on from JARROU010000203.1 coordinate 404, forward strand.
GGTAGCAATCTCTTCGGCACGGCCGTTGAAAAACCCTTTGACCGGTTTCGCCAGCAGATACCACAGAATGCCGGCAAAGATCAGGAAGTTGATCGTACGCGGTACAATATCGGTCGCACCGTGCTCAGCACCCGATGATGCGAAGAGCGATGCTGAAACGAACAGGGTCATAACCAACAGTTTTTTCATCATCTCTCCTTATATCTTGCTGATCTTGGCGTTGACGCCCTCGACATAGGCCGGAACCTCTGCACCCAGGGCTGTTTGAAGCGCTTCACGATCTTTCTCGAGCTCCGCTTCAAACGCTTCATACGCTTTGGCCAACTCAGCACGCTTGGCACCGACTTCGGCTTCCGCCGCTTTTTTTGCATCCGCAATCACTTTTTCCCGTTCCGCAGCCGCTTGCAAACGCGCTTCGCTGATGATGGATTGCGCGGTCTCATTCAATGCGCTCACTTCGGAATCGTTCGAACCGATTTCGGAGAGGTCGTTTTGAATGTCTTGATCACGCTTTTCCATGAAGGCAAAGAGAGGTTTGTAGAGCATACCGTTTAGAACGGCGATAAGGATAAGGAAGACTACAGCTGTACTGATGAGCAGCAGTGGACTAATATCTAACATATCACCTCCTAAAAGTTGCGTGATTATACAATCTATAAATTAAAACCCCTGTTAAGCAGAGCGAAGAAATGGAGAAATTTTCCGAATTTATCGGATGCAGATTATTTATTGGTTACAAATTGAAGCAGAGATCAGGCAAACATGTCCAGAAATTGTGCAATCTCTGCTTCATCACGGAAAGAGACCGTTATTTTGTTGTTCCCGACGGAGACGGCCAGGCCGCTTCGGCCGAGTGCTTCGCGAACCGGAGAGAGGTCAAACACCTCGCGCGGCTGTTTGTGATCCTTCGGATCGGTTTCCGACGTGTTTTTCATGCGTTTGACCATCTGTTCAGTCTCCCGCACGCTCAGTTTCTGACCGTGGATGGAATCCACCATCACTTTCTGCTCTTTGTCCGTCAGCCCGACCAGTACTTTGGCATGACCGGCGCTGAGCTTGTCTTCGGTCAAAGCGGCCAGGGTCTTTTTTGAGAGCTGCAGCAGCCGCAGGGTATTGGTAATGTGGCTTCGGCTTTTATGCACCACCGTAGCCAGCGCTTCCTGGGTCAGGCCATGCAGGCTGATCAGCTCTTCGTACGCCTGCGCCAATTCGACGACATTCAGCTGCTCGCGCTGAATGTTCTCGATCAGCGCGTGTTGACGCATCTGCGCCTCGTCCAGGGAGACGATCACGGCGCGAATGGTCTTCAGTTTTGCCTGTTTGCTGGCACGCCAGCGGCGCTCGCCTGCGACGAGAATGTAGCCGTCGACGTCCTCGACCAATACGATCGGCTGAATCAGGCCATGGGTCTTGATCGAAGCCGCCAGCTCCGCCAGCGCTTTTTCATCAAAGTGCTTGCGCGGCTGGTGAGGGTTCGGACGGATCCGTGAGAGCGGAACTTCTACGACCTGGGCGCTTTTGGGGACTTCGTTGTCGTAGACCTCTTCGATCTCGCCGAGCAGTTCTCCGAGGCCTCTTCCGAGTGATTTTGATTTCGCCATCAGATACCGTTACGCCAAAATGGCCTGGGCCAGGTTTTGATACGCCATCGATCCGCTCGAGCGCCCGTCGTACAGTACGGCCGGTTTTCCGAAACTCGGGCTTTCCGCCAGTTTAACGTTGCGGGGGATGACGATGAAGTCATCCATACCGTCTTTGAAAAGCTTCCCCTTGAAATGCTGGCGCAGATCGGCCAGCACCTGCTTGGAGAGGTTGTTCTGCGAACTGTACATCGTCGGCAGGAACCCTTTGATCGCCAGGGACGGGTTGATCGTTTTGCGGATCAGACGCACCGTATTGAGCAGCTGCGCCAGCCCTTCAAGGGCGAAAAACTCGCACTGGATCGGAATGATCACGGAGTTTGAAGCGCTGAGCGCATTGATCGTCATCGGTCCCAGCGCCGGCGGCGAATCGATGATGACATAGTCATAATGGCTTTTGATCTGCGCGATCGCTTTTTTCATAATAAGCTCACGCCCTTTGCTCTGACCCGAATCGTAGTACTCTTTCTCCACACCGACAAGCCCGATATTGGACGGAGCGAGGTCGAGCATCGGCAGTTCGCTGGACAGAATAATGTCCCCCAGCTTTTTTGCCCCGATCAGAACGTGGTAGATATTGAATTCGTAGTCGTTACGTGTATAGCCCAGCGACGTGGTCGCATTGGCCTGAGGGTCCGCATCGATCAGCAGGACCTTTTTGCCTTCTACGGCAAGAGACGCAGCAAGATTCACCGCTGTCGTCGTCTTACCGACCCCGCCTTTTTGATTGGCAATTACTATTACTTCACTCATCGCTGGCTGTACATCCTTTGCCCGTCACACTCAATGGATCCGTCTTCGCATAAAACGGCGTTTTCCAAGGAAAATTTATGTAAATTATTATGCGTTTTGAATCGTCTGCTTTTATCAAATTCTATCGCGTACAATCTGAAAATATGCTTCCATT
>JARROU010000203.1:2961-8941 GCA_037383585.1 Campylobacterales bacterium
GATATATTAATATCAAGGACCGTGAAATTTTCCGGTGCATTTTTCAGGTTGAGTCCGATGCCGCATACGAGGGTATTTTGCCGAAGAGACGTGATGGTTCCGCCAATTTTTTTGTCATCGAGATAGAAATCATTCGGCCATTTCAGCCAGACGTCAGAGCCGAAGCGCGCCAAGGTCTCCTTCAGAAGATAGGCAAAATAGATGGAGCTCGATTCAAGCTTGAGATCATCCGGCAGTGCCGCTCGATCCACGGCGAACGAGAAGAAGAGGTTCCCTTCCATCCCCGTCCAGCGGTTTCCCCGGCTCCCCTGCCCGGAATGCTGAACGTCCGTCACCACGGCGAACGGGGCTTTGAGTGTTCCCGCTTTCAGAGCCTCCAGCACGAACCGCTGTGTGGAGTCGACTTCTTCAAGCCAGTATATCGTCAAGGCCGAGCCGTTTTCCGTTGAGATAATCGACGGCGCGCATGGCTTTTTTCGACGGCGGCTGCACCGTCTCGATCCAGAGCGCACCGACCCCGCAGCCGATTTTTACCCGATCGTTCTCGATCGCGAGGATCCGGCCGGGCACGTTCGTCGACGCATCGTCCGCCAGCTGCATCTTCACGAGCTTCAGGCCGCCGGAGAGATAGACACCCGGCCACGGCGTGAACGCCCGGTAGCGGTTGTAGAGCGTACGGGCGTCCTCAAACGCGACTTCCCCGTCAGCCTTGGTGATCTTTTTGCACAAACTCGCCTCGGATTCGTTTTGCGGCTTTGGTGTCAATGAAGGGTACGCGCGCAATACTTCCGGCGTCATTTTCGCCGCCAGGGCTGTGAGGCGGTCAAAAAGACTTTCGACCATCTCGTCCTCGCCGATCCCGACCCGTTCAATGGTGAGAATGGGCCCCGTATCGAGCCCTTCTTCCATCAGCATCGCAGTCACCCCGGTTTGCGTATCGCCGTGCAACAGGCTCTGCTGGATCGGACTTGCCCCCCGGTACTGCGGCAGGATGGAAGCGTGCAGGTTAATGCAGGGCGCATGTTCCAGCACCGCCTTGGGCAGGATCTGGCCGTAGGCGGCGACGACGATGTAGTCGCACGGAATCGTCCGGAGCGTCGCGATGGTCGCCTCGTCGCGCAGACGCTGCGGCTGATGCACGGGGATTCCCGCTTCAAGCGCCACGGACTTCACCGGCGGCGGCGTCATGACTTTCTTGCGTCCGACCGGCTTGTCCGGCTGGGTATAGACGGCAACGACCTCTATGTCTTCTTGCTCGATCAGGGTCTCGAGGATGCGCGATGCATAATCGGGCGTTCCCATAAAGATCACTTTCATTCAGGCTCCCTCCGGCGTAAACAGTGTCCCGCCGCTCTGGCGGTCGTGCAGCAAAAAATTTGCCGCGTCTTCAAGATCGAATCCGCTGGCCAGGAACATCGAGCGTCCGCGTTCAAGCAGGAAATGGGCCGCTTTGAGCTTTGTGACAATCCCGCCGGTCGCAAAACGGTTGTGCGGCGTCACCCCCCGTTCCAGCTCCGCAGAATCGATCGCATGCATGACGGGCTGCACGCAGGCATCTTCGTGGCAATGCGGGTCCTTGTCATAGTAGGCGTCGATGTCAGAGAGGATCACCAGCATGTCGGCATTGAAGTGATATGCCGCGTACGCCGAAAGCTGGTCGTTGTCTCCCAGCACAAGTTCCACGACGGCGGTCGCGTCGTTTTCGTTGATGATCGGAAGCACCCCGTTTTGCAGGAGAGTTTCAATCGTGTTCTTTGCTTTCTCCACCTGCGAAAGCGTATTAAAATTGGCCGCCGTAACAAGGATCTGCGCTGACAGGATCTCATGCTTGGAAAATTTCTTTTTATAGCGGTTCATCAGGAGCGGCTGACCGATGGACGCCAGTGCCTGTTTGTTGGAAAGTTCGCTTTTATCGAGTTTGAGTTCGGTATAGCCCGCCGCCACCGCGCCGCTGGAAACGAGGATCACTTCGTAACGCCGTTTCAGCAGGGCAATGAGGTCTACGAGTTTCTGCATGCGGTCCTGTGCGATGCGGTTTTGTTCCGTCAGGACGGCGCTGCCGACTTTCAGGACGAGGCGTTTCAATGGGCTTCCATCTGCACGAGGGTATAGAGGGCGAAGTTCAGCGGCTTGATGTTTTCATGGGCGACGGAAGAGATCGGTACCATGAAAAACGGCTGTTCTTTGTCGAACGCACGGCTCTCATCGGAAAGGTCCTGTTCATAAAACGGCAGCTCTTTTTCGACGGAGCCACCCCCAGCAGGTCCATCATCTCCTGCACTTTTTCTTCCGCTTCTTCCTTGCTGAGCGCGTCGGCACGGGTCAAAGCGATCGCGAATGCCCGTTTTGAGAGGGGTTCGCTGAACCGCTTGAGCTCCTCTTTGAGCGTCTCATACTGATACGTCATCGTCATATAAGAGGCCAGGTCGATCATGAAAAGGAGCGTTTTCGTCCGTTCGATATGGCGAAGGAACTGAAGCCCAAGGCCCCGGCCTTCGCTCGCACCGCCGATGATGCCGGGGATATCCGCCATCACGAAGGATTCGAAATCGCTGACACGGACCTGCCCCAGTTTCGGGGTCAGCGTTGTAAATTCGTAATTGGCAATCTCGGGTTCGGCATTGGAGACCGTGGAGATGAGCGTCGATTTACCGACGTTTGGGAACCCGACCAGACCGACGTCGGCGATGAGCTTCAGCTCGAGCCGTACCTTGCGGCTTTCCCCCGGCTCACCGGGCTGGGCGTACGTCGGGCGCTGGTTGGTCGAAGACTTGAAGTGGGTGTTCCCGAGCCCCCCTTTTCCGCCTTGGAGCAGTTTTTTCTCCTGTCCCTCATGCACGAGGTCCATCAGCAGTTCCCCTGTCTCGGCATCAAACACCTGCGTGCCCGGCGGTACGACGACAAACAATTTCGGCGCCGATTTACCCGTCATATTGGACCCAAGGCCCGGCTTGCCGTTCTCGGCATTCATCTTGTGCTTGCCATGGAAATGCGCCAGGGTGTGGGTGTTGTTGTCGACGCGGAACCACACGTCCCCGCCGCGGCCGCCGTCCCCGCCGTTTGGACCACCTTTGGTCACGAACTTTTCGCGGCGGAACGCCACACAGCCTGCACCGCCCTTACCCGACGACAATTCCAATTCGATCTGATCGACAAACATATAAATCCTTGTAGCGCTTCACTCAACAGAAGACTCTGACAATAGACAAAAGTATACTATTAAATGAAGAGTGTGGTGAAAGCGCCCGCCCAAACGGTTCAAGCGCGGTCAATCTGCGCGCGGGCCCGCTGCCGAGGCGGACCCAGTGTTAGCGTAGACGGATGGGCTTTGCCCGGGCGGCGTGTATTTTGAATAGAGGCTTATGAAGCCGGAACGATAGAGACCTGTTTGCGGCTCTTGTCTTTGCGCTCGAACTGAACGATGCCGTCTACCAGCGCATAAAGCGTATGGTCTTTGCCCATACCGATGTTCTGACCCGGGTGGACTTTCGTACCACGCTGGCGAACGATGATGTTTCCGGCGCGGACAGACTCGCCGCCGAATTTTTTCACACCGAGTCTACGACCCGCTGAATCACGGTTATTCTGTGTACTACCTTGACCTTTCTTGTGTGCCATCTAATCCTCCTGCTTTTACGCTGCGATCTTCGTGATGCGAACGCGTGTGAAACTGCGGCGGAAACCGCGTTTGAGCTTGCTGTCTTTACGACGACGTTTTTTGTAGATCGTGACTTTTCTCTCACGTCCTTCGTTAATCACTTCGGCGGTAACAACCGCGCCTTCAACGAAAGGGGCACCTGTTTTCAGCTCACCGTTGTTGACGGCAAGGACTTCTTTGATCTCGAGCGTAGCATTCGGCTCAAGGCTCATTTTGTCAAGCAGGAGGATATCGCCCTCTTCTACTTTATACTGCTTGCCACCGTTTTTGATGATTGCGTACATAGCATTTCCTTGTAATGTATAGAAAAGAATCTCCACTTAAAGACTCAGAGTGTATCCAACTCATCAAAACGTGACAATCAGTTCGATCAGGCCTTTTAGCGCCTGGATGGAGGAGAGCCGCGCCCGACACGCATGCCGGCGTTTTAACGCTCTCCTCTGGTTACACTCTCAGTCTTCAAGAGAGGTCCCTGTTCTTTTAGTGGGCGAATTATAGCCAAAAAGGCTTTAATCCGCAAGGGCGATCGCGTCGATCTCTACGAGCGCGTTCTTGGGAAGCGTCTTCACTGCAACGGTGGAGCGGGCCGGTTTGTGATCGCCGAACGCTTCGGCATAGATCTCGTTTACGGTCGCGAAATCGTCCATGCTGTCGAGGAAGATGGTCGTCTTGATCACCTTCTCCAGACCGCTGCCGGCGGCTTCAAGGACCGCCGCCAGATTTTTAAGCACCTGCTTCGTCTGCACGACGACGTCGTTCTCACACATCTCCCCTTCCGGCGTCAATGCGATCTGCCCGGAGGTATAGACCATGCCGTTTACTTTGACCGCCTGCGAATAGGGTCCGATCGCCTGGGGGGCCTTGTCTGTCTGAACGAATTTCACTGCTGTTTCTCCTTGTTTGGGGCCGATTTGGCCGCTTTTTTGCGACAAAGTTGGCATTGATCTTCGCAACCACCGCGTCTTCGCGCAGGGTTGTCCGCTCGAGGCGGCGGCACCAGCCGCAGCTTTCCGTCGTAATTAGAAGCAAAACGTTTTTGTGTGTTTCGGCCGCTTTCCTACAGGCGGCCGCGTAGCTGTCCGACCAATCGATCTGAGCTGCAAACGCTCCGCTCAACAATGCCAAAAACGCCACCAGAGCCCGCATCTTCCATCCTCTATATAAAAGAGGAATTATAGCACACCCGTATAGAAAAGACACGCGTGCCGGCTTTTTCACAAGAATCGTTTTTTGTTTTGGTTTGTTTTTTATTATTTTTTAATAATAATTACATAATACTTTGGATTCGTTTTTACCTTAAAGGAGACAACAATGAGAAAGTTTATTCTGTTTTTAGCGTCCTCGGCCGCTTTCATTTTTTTCACCGGATGCGGCGGCAGCAGCGGCGGCAGCAATGCGGGCAGCATAGACAATGATGAAATGATCGAAAGTGCCGTTTTCTACCATACCATCACCGCGGATACGCTGACCGGAATGCATCTTGTCGGCAACAACGATACCGGTTCAGTCCACCTGTATTTCGAAACGGCCGAAACGGTTACCGTCGAAACGACGGACACAAACGGTATCCATGACATCTACAGCAGTTCCAACGGAAGCTGGAGCCTCCTCGAGGACAATGCCACCGTGCTTGTGCAGATGCCTGACGAAAACGTCTCCGTCACGTTTGAACAGGAGCCTTCCGATGACGGGCGTTTCGCCGTCGCAGGGAAAGCCTACAATATGCTGATGTTCTGGGAGGACATTACATATGCAAAATGGTGGTTTGAACTTGATTCTTATAACGACGATCACCTCGCCATGATGAACGACAAGCGTTTCATCCTCGCACTGCCGGGAGAAAACGTCCTTCTCGACCTCAACAGCAGCGGCGGCTTCACCCTGTCGACGCGGGGCGGCGACACCACCGGGACGTGGGAACTCTATAAAGAATTTTCCGGGGCGCTGCAATTGGAAGCGGACCCGGACAACGGAAAACTCCACCTGAACTACCAGGAGGAGATTGACGGTGAAACCGTATCCGTCGATCTGTTTATCGGTTTCCGTGACGCCCCGACGGAAGTGGAAGTCCCACTCATCCTCACAACGGGAGGCGCGGATCTTTTCTATGCCGGCCGTCTTCAGTCCGTCACGGACCTGACGCCCGCACCGTAACCCTTTGATTTCGGACGTCCCGGGGAAGGGACGTCCCCTTTTTTTATCACACTTTTTTCTCTTTACTCCGTCTGCAGAAGTGCTATACTGATAGTATGAAAGCACTTGAGAAAAGACTCTTCGGTTTTATCGACAGCATCCATGAGCGGATCATTACCTTACGGCATG
>JARROU010000204.1:0-2914 GCA_037383585.1 Campylobacterales bacterium
TATCGCAGTGGACTCCGTAAAAATTCAAAAATAGATGCAAAATATGTTGTTGTTTGCTTAAATTAAATTGTATGTAATATTTCTAAGCTTAGAATGTTGTCACGAAGATAACATATCTTCACAAAATAAAAGGAGTTTCATTATGAAAAAGGTAATCACGGGCATTGCCCTTGCGGGTGCCGTATCTAGTCTCAGCGCTGCTGATATCGCTGCGAACGACGCAGCGTTCCTGTTCGGACACGACAGTGTCAATGTTGTCGCTATGAGTAGCGCTGAAATGGTTCAAACGGAAGGGCAACTGCTCGGAATCCTGGATCCGGTTCTCGGTCTTGTCGGCGGTCTGCTCGGCGGTCTGCCGGTCGGTCCTATCCTCGACTCTGCACTCCCGGTCAATGTCGCGCTCGGCGTTCAGGCGGGTACACTGCTCGACCTGGGCCTCGGTCTGCACCTGGACTCTTCCCTGCCGACACTTCTGGGCGGCCTCACCGGCGGTCTTCTGTAATTCTTTACTACGGTGCGGGTTCTCCGCACCGGCTTTCTTCTGTTTATTTCTATTTTATATTGATTTAAAAGCGATATCACACTACAATACTTAAAAATTATTCATACATAAGAAAGGGATATTATGTATAAGAAATTTAAAAGATTTGGAATGGCTGCCGCCGCGCTGCTGGTTACGGCACCGCTGCTGGCCGATCAGGCCCTGAAAGTCGAAGAAATCCTCTCGAAGAAGAACAGCCTAAAAGCCGATCTTTCCTTTGCCTATTCCAATATCGACCAGAGTACGGGAACGACCTCGGTTGTGCCTGTCAGAACACTCTACTCCTACGTGTATGTTCCGGTGTATGCCGGCGACAGGGTGATCGATCAGGATCTGCTGTTCTATTCGCTCAATGTCAAGTACGGCGTTATTGACGGACTGGAACTGGTCGCCTTCGCCGATGCGCACAGCGCCACGAGCCGTATGCAGTACGGTTCACAGCTCACCAGCAGCTCGGAGTCCGATTTCGACCGCGCCGGCATCGGGCTGACGTACAAGATCAAGGACGAGGGCGCCGCCCCCTCCCTGCTGGTGGGGGCGACGGCCAACGTCGTCAGCCGCGTCCAGTACGCCAGTATCGAAGACGGCAACGTGACCGGCACGGATAAACGGGACGAGAATTTTGACAGTTACAACATCCATCTGCTCTCTTATTACACGGTCGACCCGCTCGTGTTCGTCTTCAAGGCCTCTTACCAGTGGAGCCTCGAGAAGAGCTACGAGCAGAGCACGATCGACAACGGCGATCTGCTGACCGTCTCGCCGGAGGTCTATTTCGCGGTCAACCCCTACACGAACCTCTACTGGGGGATCAACTACCAGTACAAGCTCGAAGACAAGCGCAACGGCGAGGCGGTCACCAACGCCGAATCGATTCTCGGTTTCAGCTTCGGCCTGAGCTACGAGGTGGTGCGCAACTCCATCCTCAGCGTGGATTACACCCGCAACGACGCTTCGACCTACCAGCAGAGCACCTTTAGCCTCACCTTTTCGCAGAGGTTCTGATGAGACGGGTACTCCTCGCACTCATATTCGCGGCGGCGCTGCAGGCCGATGTGCCTATTATCGAAAAGGAGTGTTCGGCCGACGTTCCGGTCAAGACCTGGAGCGAGCTCCGAAACGAAGGGGTGGTGCGGCAGCAGTTCGATTTCTCCTGCGGCGCGGCTTCGATGGCGACGGTGATGCGCCATTTCTACCGGCGTGACGTCGGCGAGCGGCAGATCGTCAAGGACGTGCTCGCCGCCAAAGGGGTCGGCACGGAGGCGAGAAAGCTCGAAGCGAGCGACTTCGCCCTCTCGTTCGCCGATCTCGCGGACTACGCCGCCGCCAAGGGCTTCAAGGGCATCGGCATGGCGATGGACATCGAGACCCTGAAAAAGCTCAACGTCCCGGTGATCATCTACATCAAGATCCGCAGTTTCGAACACTTCACGGTCTTTCGCGGGATCGGCGACGAGTTCGTCCACCTGGCGGACCCGTCGTTCGGGAACATGAAGGTGAAGCTCTCGAAGTTCAGGGAGATGTTCTACCAGCGCGAGGACCTCAAGCATCCCGGGCGGGTGCTGGCCATCATCCCCGTCGACAAAAGCGCCGTCAACCCGGACACGAGCTTTATGATGAACGAGAACGTATCGGGCTACCTCTACGACCTGATCGAGAGCCACATCGATATGTGATTTCCGGCCTCCGGGCCGCTTTCCTTTTTCCCTGCAATCCCTCGCGCTTGGCTATACTTTCAATATGGATCAATCAATGCTGAAAATCTCCAACACGGTCACCCTTGACGAAGATGAGATTGAAATTACCGCCATCCGTGCGAGTGGTTCCGGCGGGCAGAAGGTCAACAAGACCTCCGCCGCCATCCACCTGCGCTTCGACATCGCCGCGTCGTCGCTGCCGGAGTTCTACAAGGAGCGGCTGCTCGAGCTGAAAGACAAGCGGATCACCAAAGAGGGGATTATCGTCATCAAATCCCAGCAGCACCGCAGCCTGGAACAGAACAAGGAAGAGGCCATATTGCGTCTCGCGGAGCTGATCAAGAGCGTCAACGTGCCGCAGAAAAAGCGGGTGGCGACCAAGCCGACGAAAGGATCGGTGAAGCGGCGGCTGGCATCAAAGAAGAAGCACGGCGAAAAAAAGCAGCTGCGCAAGAAAGTCGATACGGACTAACTCAATTAGCTTCGGCACCCGAAGCGCATTAATCAATAGACGAAAGGTCGTTGCGCGTGCCTTGAAAGCCGTTGCGGAGGCACAAAGCCGGGAGCACTGAGCGAGTCGCGCAACGACGATATTCTTTTGGTTCTTTTCTTATGAAAAAGAAAAGAATGAATAGAAAACTCTTTGCCACTTTTTTATAAAAGTAGCGCAAAAATC
>JARROU010000205.1:0-5451 GCA_037383585.1 Campylobacterales bacterium
ATCGTCCCGTACCGAAGCGAGTGGAAATACGGCCACCGTGCATGGCGCTACTGTTTCATGGATGCGGGGCATCAGGCGGGGGCATTGATGGCAGCGTTTCATGCCGTCGGACTGACACTGTCTGTCGTACCGGCATTCGACAAAGAGGCCCTGAATCGTTTCATGGGCTTTGAGGATCAGGAGTATGCCTGTCTGGCATTTGCCGTGGGGCAGGAGAGCAGCCGGCGTGCCAGAAGTGCCGTAAAACCGTTGATGCGGGTCATGCCGACCGATTACAACCGCAGCGACGGTGTCGTGGGCGACTGGCTTTCACAGCTGGATGCGCTGCAGATCGCCGACCCGCTGCCGGTATCGGATGCACCGATGGCGGTTCAGCTGGCGCGCCGTTCGGCCCGGAGCTTCAGCGGCGCTGCCATGTCCGATGCCGGGTTTGAACATATTATGCATCTGCTCTCGCAGCCGCCGGAGGGCATGACGGCCTATGCCGTCGTTATGGACCCGGAGCGTGAAAATGGCCTGTGGCGCAACGGCGAACCGGTGAAGGCCGGGGCGTTCGGCGAGAGGCTCGCAGCACTGCTCGTCGGCCAGCGGTTCATCATGGATGGCGGGATTGTCATGATCCTGACGACACCCGACTACGGTCCCGGACCGCAACTGCTTTCAGCCCTTTTCGGTCACCGTGCCGCGCTTGATGCCGCGACACGGGACGTGGGGTTTACCGCCATCGGTGCTTTTTATGACAATGAAGTGAAACGATTCCTGGAAACGGACGACGCAATTTTGTATGTCGGCGTATTCGGGATGGAAGAATCAGAGAATGGAGCAGGCTGATTGAAGCCGGGGCTATCGGAGGTACCCTCAACATGAATGTAAAGAAAATGAACAAAGCACACAGCGATGAAGCGCAGAAGATTCTGAATATCTACCGTTTTTACCAAAAGGACGGCAATTTATACCTGAGCGCCGACGACGAAACGCTTGATGCCATCTTTGAAGCCGTCGTCGATGCCATCAACGACTGCGGTCCGCTCAGGGCAACACTGCCCTACCGGGAGTTTGTCCATCCGAGCAAGATGACGGCCGAAGGCGATCCGGGATGGGTCGGCCACTTCGAGGAGCGCGACAACCGCCGTTTCTTCCTCAGCGACATCCACGATTACCTCTACCTCCTTTACGGGAGACCTTAGAACAAATTATGCATATGCAAATCTAGGAACCCAAGGAGGCACCATGACAGCCCAGATGTCGCCCGAGTACGTCAGGATGTACGAAGACGTTAGAACACTGCTGGCCGGCTACGCCGTCAACGGCTATGCCGAGACGGTGCTCGCACCTCTGGTGGCCCGTGTTTCACTGGAAATGAACCATCTGTATGAGGACCTGGGGTTTAAAAGCCGCACGGAGATGGGACAGTTCATGAAAAAGAACTTCCCGGAACTGGCCGCATCCAAACCCAAGGACAAACTCTGGAAAAAATTCCTCTACGACCGCGTCGGCGCCATCGCCCCCGCCTGCGCCACCTGCGACGACCAGCTCACCTGTTTCAAATGCCTGGTCAAAGAGCTGGGGGCATAAGGGGCTTTCGCCCTCTATTTTCATCTAAAGGAGCAAGCACATGAACACGCAAAGAAATATCTATGACAAAAGCAATTCAGTCTCCCCGGCCGTCTGCGACCGGAAAGGGACATGGTTCCTTGGACGACCACCCCTGTCGGCCAGAGGCACCGGGCCGCGAAGAAACAGCGGGACCTGGTTTATCGGCCGTAAAACGGGAGCCGTATGACGACCCCCTCGATTTCGACGACGGAACTGTATGACCATATCGACACGCTGATCCAAACCGACACCCCGCTTTTTATTCACGGCAGCCCGGGAATCGGGAAGTCGTACATCGTGGCCGACGTGGCAGAGAAGAACGGCCTGGAACTGGTGGACGTCCGGCTGTCGCAGATGGACCCGGTCGACCTGCGCGGAGTGCCGGCGATCCGGGAGGAGCAGACGGTCTGGATGCCGCCGGTTTTCTTCCCGAAAGACGCGGATTCCGAGGGGATTTTGTTCCTCGACGAGCTTAACTCCGCACCGCCGTCGGTACAGGCGGCGATCTACCAGCTGGTGCTGAACCGCCGTATGGGCGAATACGACCTGCCCGAAGGGTGGCGTATCATCTGCGCGGGGAACCGCGTCAGCGACCGCGGGGTCGTCTTCCGTCTTCCGACCCCGCTGGCGAACCGGATGGTGCACCTGCACGTTCAGGCCCGTTTCGACGATTTCAAACTTTTTGCGCTCAAGGAAAACCTGCACCACTTCGTCATCGGTTTCCTTGGGTTCCGTCCCGACCTGCTTTCGACCGAGCCGGTCGTCGAGGACGATTCCAACCCGGCCTTCGCGACCCCGCGCAGCTACCACATGCTCTCGAACATCCTCAAGTCTAACACGGACATCGGAAAGATCGCCCCGGTCATCTACGGCACGATCGGCTACGCCGCCGGGATCGAATTCGTTTCCTATGTCAAGGTGTACGAGGAGCTGCCCGACGTCGCGGCGATCTACGAGGGGCATTATCCCGAAATCGCGAACCAACCTGCGCTGCTTTACGCGCTCGTCTCGGCGCTCGTGGAGTACTACAACGGCTCCGACACTCATAAAGACCACCTCTTCGCCTACAGCGAGACCCTGCCGACGGAGTTCGGCGTCATGCTCGTCAAGGACGTCATCGTCAAGGACGAGTCGATCGCGACCCACGGCGCCTTCGATGCGTGGCTGGAGAAGTACGGGGAGTATATCATCTGACTTCCCCGGTATAAATTCCTCGATGTAATTCTTATTCTTCCTCATAACTCATTCTCTGAAACCATTTGTTGCCGTGCTAAGTGGAGTGATGATATATTTGTTGTTAATCTAAAGCAGCCGGGTGGGCACAACCGCCGGGTGCAGAAAGGAAGCGCGGTCCTGCACGCGGAAATGGACTGTTTGGAAAACGCGGGACGACTTACGGCCGACGAGTACCGCCGGGCGACGTTGTACTCGACGCTCTCTCCGTGCGATATGTGCAGCGGTGCGGTGCTGCTGTACGGAATCCCCAGGGTGGTCATCGGAGAAAACCGCACCTTCCGCGGACCGGAGGAGTATGTGAAGTCCCGGGGCGTGGAAGTGACGGTCGTCGATGACCCGGAATGCCGCCGGCTGATGGAGACCTTTATAAAGAACAACCCCGAACTGTGGAATGAAGATATCGGGGTGTAGCAGAGTGCCCGACATCCCCGTCCCCATGCTACGCAAGCACTTGACGAAATTCTGTGCAACGCCCTATTAGTACGTATATTGCATGTCATTAAAAACGCGTTTAGGAGACAGATCATGCAAAACAACTCGTGGGAAGATGAGCAATGGATCATTTGGAACGGTGCCCTGGGCCTCCGCGATTTTGTGATGATCGACCGGGTCGAAGTCGAGTCGGGCAGCAGGCTCGCCTGGCTGGAAGAGCCCTACGACATGGTGGGCCCGTTCAGTTTCGATGAGCTCGAGGCAACCGGTAAGATCAGCTTCGCGGCCTGCATCGTCATGTCCCGCCGAAGATGGCAGGCCGATCAGGCGCAGCTGCGTCAGCAGGCCTTTGAGAAACTCCGTAAAGCCCAAGAAGAGCTGTTTGAAGAGCTCGCGCGGCGAAACAAATACAAGCAACGGCACGGAAGCCCTTTTCAGCAGTTCAACGAGCAGGAACAGCGCGAATTGCTGGAGCTGCCGGTCGACGGAGCGCTTGAGGTCTCCCAGATCAAAGCCGCTTACCGGCGTCTCGCCAAGAAGGCGCATCCCGACGTCGGCGGCAGTCACGAACTGTTTGTCCGTATTACGGAAGCGCGTAACGCATTGCTCGAGTGCTTTTCATGACCGTTCACACTTAGAATACCGCTTGCATATTAATAGAGACAACACTGCACGGAAATGAGAGGGGATATGCCAGAAGAACAGAGCACACTGCAGCAGCGGCTTGAAAAGATCCGCGTCCAGTTCCTTTTCGACCACCCTTTCCTGAGCGTATTGGCGCTCTCGCTGCCGATGCATTTCCGCAAGAATCCCCACGAAGTGTTCGAGACGGATGGGACGGCGATCTTTGTTGACACGGTCATGGCGGAGACCCTACCTGAGCCGCATCTCAAATACGTCTACGCCCACACGCTGCTGCACATCCTGCTCAAGCACCCTTTCCGGATGGACGGCCGTGACCACAAGACGTGGAACCGAAGCAGCGACGTCGTCATCAACCTGCTGCTCTCCGACTTCGAGCGCGTCGGTGAGAAGCCCGAACACGAAGTGCTGATGGAGAAGTACCGCGACCAGAGCGTCGAGGAGGTCTACAACGCCCTGTACCAGGAAAACCCGGACGGGGAGGGGACGCCCGACGAGGAGAACCCGCAGGAGCAGAAACAGGACCTGATCGAGAACGAGGGCGATACCGAGGCGGCGAGGGAGGAGATCGACGCGCTGATCGTGCAGGCGATGGGCGCGGCGCAGAAGCAGGGGAACGTCCCGGCGTCTTTCCTGGAGGTCATCCGCGAAGTGATCCGTCCCAAAGTCGACCTGGCCACGCTGCTGCATACCTACATGACGGAGAGCTTTTTCGACAAGCAGAGCGACTTCTCCCGCCCCAACCGCCGCTTTATACACCAGGAGCTCTATCTTCCCGGCTACCGTCAGGAGAACAACCGTCTCAACCTCTACATCGCGCTGGACCGTTCCATGAGCATCGGCCGCGATACCTTCTCGAAATTCCTCGGGATTATCGACGGGGTCCTGCGCATCAGCACCGACTTCAAAGTAACGGTCCTCCCCTTTGATGATGAGGTCGACAAAGAACGGATCGTGACGTATGACGCGCAGTCGACCCGGCCCGAGGTTGTGTTCGAGAAGGGCAACGGCGGGACGCAGTTCGCACCGGTACTGGAGTATATGCGTACGGCCGAAGAGGCCGGGGCGACACTGATGGTACTCAGCGACGGCCTCTTCAAGATCGAGCGTGCCGCGCAGATGCAGACGCTCTTTCTTATCAGCGAGAAACGCAACATGAAGCGTCTGGAACCCTACGGCGACGTTTTCTACTTCGACCTGTAAAGGAGTGTGCGTAATGAAGAGCACCAAGGGGGCGCGCCCTGAAAGAAGTACCCTTGGGGTGAGGGCATCCCGCCGAGGGAGACAAAGCGTCAGCGTAGGCAGCCGGACTTTGTTCGGATGCCGTAAGGAATAGAAATGTACGACCTGAGTTATAAAGAAGAGATCGAAGCCCTCAAGGACGAACCGAACTTTGAGACCCGCGGCGACGAGCTCTATCTGCGCCACGAAGATGACGAAGCACGGCTGGAGTGGGCCTTTTACCGTCCGTCGGGCTCGCACCCCGACCAGGTCAGCGACAAAAACGTCATGGTCTCCATTATGGCCTTCAACCATTCGCGCCTG
>JARROU010000205.1:5473-6745 GCA_037383585.1 Campylobacterales bacterium
GGTCAAGGTTCGCAACCGGAGCCGGATGCTCTTCCGCGCGATGGTGGACAACGACTTCACCGAACTGGTGCAGGTGTTGGAGTATGCCCCCGTCTTTTTGGAGATGGCCTGCGACCAGGTGATCAACGGCCGCATCTGGAACGAACATTATGCCGATCTCGGTGCGGCGACGGCCTTCCTGACGATGGCGGAAGCGCACTTGGACGAAAAACTGATCACCGGGATCAAGCGGCGGCTGCAACCGGTAAAAAAGTTCGGTTACGACGAAGCCAAGGCTTACCTCGAGCAACTCGCCGGTCAGGCACAGAATTTGCATTCTTTATTGAAAATCCATTATGCCGAAGCCTACGAACAGTGGCTGCAGGAGACGCAGCTCCATCCCTTGCAGCGCATCGTATTGCAAAAACAGATAGCAACTCTTAAGGAATGAACATGCTCGAACCTACAAACAAGACGCAGGTCCTCCGCAGCGTTATGAAAGCGATCTACAACCTGGCCGACGAAGACAACTACAGCGTGTACGAAGCGGAGGACATCGCCTATTACCTCGGCCTGGATCTTCCTATTGTCGATGAAGCGATCGAGGTGCTGTGGGATGCGGGTTGTCTAAACCACTGCATGACGGCAGAGGACGACGGTACGACAACCTACTGCCTGACGGACAAGGCGATCGATCTGGTAGAAGCAGGATGAACCTCGTCCTCTTTTACGAAAAACCGGGCTGCACCACCAACGCGCGCCAGAAGAAGATCCTGACCGACGCGGGGTGTATGCTGATTGTGCAGAACCTGCTTGAGCTCAGTATGGGCCCCGACGAGCTGCGCAGCTACCTGGAGGCGCGCCCGGTTCCGCAGTGGTTCAATCCCAACGCCCCCGCCGTCAAAAACGGCGAGATCGATCCGCATGCATTCAATGCCGAAACGGCGCTGCCGCTGCTGCTGGAAAATCCCATCCTCATCCGCCGGCCGCTCATCAGCGTTAACGGCCAGCGCATGTGCGGGATTGACCCGGCGAAAATCGAGGCACTGATCAATGTCTCTCTGGGAGGCGGGATCGATAACAGCTGCTCCGCTTCCGACGACGGGGCATGTCGGGAACCATAAATGCAATTGTTTTGATAAAGACCGTACAAAGGGATTAAAATGAATGCTCTTGAAAATTACTTCCGCACAAAATTCAACCTGATGGCCATCGTCTACGTCGGCCTGATCGCCGTCGCCATCTACGTCAAAAACGCCTAAACTTCCACCTGCCTGCCCAATACTGCCGAAA
>JARROU010000206.1:0-2873 GCA_037383585.1 Campylobacterales bacterium
CCGGTCCGAAACGAGACAGCACACGCCGCTGGCCTGCGCCTCCATGACGACCTGTCCCAGCGTATCGGACCGGGGCGGGCCGCAAAGCATTGTCACCGGAGGCGAAAAGCCCGGGGGCCTTGTCGTCAAAGGCGACGATCCCGAGGCCTGGGTCGATGCCTTGGAAGCCCTGCTCGAAAATGCTACACTACGCCATGACTTCGGGAATCAGGGGCATGAGAACATGTGCGATTTCGACATCAAGGACTCCTTTTTGTACTTCGTACAGACGCATCGCGGCATCCTGGAAATAGAACCGAAATGACCCCTCAGCGCCAGGGCGAGCTTTTTGCCGTCCTTCTCTCTTTACTGGAGAGCTGGTTCCCGATCCTTTCCCTCGTCGCCGTGGAGACCGTCGGAGCGCTCAATACCTATTTCTTCGTCGTTGTCATCGCCGTGGCGGTTTTAATGATCCTTCTGAAGTTCAAAGAGGGATTTGACGGGCTTTTCGACAAAGAGGCGCTTCCGGACCTGCTGAAGACCTCGTTTTTCATTACGCTGCTCTTTATGCTGCTTTTCATCGGCCTGCGCTATACCACGGCGGGAAACCTCGCGGTCATCCTGACGCTTCAGCTGCTTTTTTCCTATCTCTATTTCAACCTGCTCGGCTCGGAAAAGATGGATACGCTCCATACCTTTGCCGCATTTCTTATGGGTGCGGGTGCCGTTATTATCCTCATCCCCGAGACGTTCCGTTTCAACCCCGGCGACCTGCTTGTCCTGACCGCGGCCGCCGTTGCACCCCTGGCGAACTTCTACCAAAAACGCGCCCGAAGCCGTGTCAGTTCGCTGACGATCCTGACGTTCAGGAACCTCGCAGCGCTCCCCGTTCTCTTCCTCGCGGCATGGTACTTCGAAGGGCTTCCGTCCCGATCGGACTTTCTCACGGCACTCCCCTATATCCCGGCCGTCGCCCTGCTCGTCTATGTGCTGGCGAAAATCCTCTGGATCGAGGCGCTGTACCGTATCGGGATTACGAAACTCAGCGCCATGATCGCCTTCATGCCGCTCTTTACGCTGCTGTTCGCCTACCTGACCCTGAATGAACTTCCCTCCGCAAGACAGTTGCTCGGCACCGTTCCGATCCTCCTGGGGGCGTTCTGGATCACGCGCAGATAGAGGATTAAACCTATTGAGCGGGTTGATCGGCGTCGCATGCGACAAAGAAATACTACAGTGCTGCAACCTCCCTCTAACATTTCTTCGCTATAATATAACTCATTACAATATCTTTTTCCGAGCCTGCTCATGACAAATCTGAAAGACCCTAAATACTATTTCAACCGTGAACTCTCCTGGCTGCAGTTCAACACCCGTGTGCTGCAGCAGGCGCAGAACAAAAGGCAGCCCCTGCTTGAGCGCCTGAAGTTCCTTGCCATCTACGGCACCAACCTCGACGAGTTCTACATGATCCGTGTCGCGGGGCTTAAAAAGCTCTTTACCTCCGGCATCATCCTCTCCGGCCCCGACCGCCTCACCCCGCTGCAGCAGATGCGCGAGATCCGGAAATACCTGCACCGGGAGCTGCAGGTCGTCGAAGAGACTTTTATGGAAATCATGGAAGGTCTGAAAGAGGAAAAGATCTTTCTGAAACGCTATCAGGAACTGAACAACCAGGAAAAAGGGGAGGTCAACCGCTTCTTCCACGAACACATCTACCCGGTCATCGTCCCGATCGCCGTGGACGGGACCCACCCGTTTCCCCACCTCAACAACCTCAGCTTCGGGCTGATCGTCAAGCTGCAGGACAATGATGATCCGCACGTCCAGCGCTACGGGCTGGTGCGCATCCCGCGCGTTCTGCCCCGTTTCGTTCAGATCGGCACCGGTACCTACGTCCCCATCGGCAGCATCGTTGCGCAGCACATCGCCGAGCTCTTCCCCGGCTTTACCCTGTTGCAGTACACCCCGTTCCGTGTCACGCGAAACGCGGACATCACGATCGAAGAGGAAGAAGCCGACGACTTCATGGAGATGCTCGAAGAGGGGCTCAAACTGCGCAAAAAAGGGGAGCTCGTCCGACTGGAGATCGGCGTGGACGCCGATGACGAACTGATCGATTTCTTCAACCGGCACGCCAATGTCTACAAAGACGACATCTTCCGCTACAAAATCGTGCTCAACCTCGGGAGCCTCTGGCAGATCGTCGGGAACAAGGATTTTGCACACCTGGTCGCACCGCCGTACAAACCGCGCAACCTTCCGCCGCTGGGCTCGGAAGAGAGCATCTATTCCATCCTGAACAAACAAGACCTCCTGCTCTACCATCCGTACGAGAGTTTCGAACCGATCGTCAAATTCATTCAGGACGCGGCCAAGGACCCCGATGTCGTCTCCATCCGTATGACCCTCTATCGAAGCGGCACGAACTCCCCGATCGTCAACGCGCTGATCCAGGCGGCGGAGTCCGGAAAACCGGTCACGACGATGGTCGAGCTCAAGGCGCGTTTCGATGAGGAAAACAACCTGATCTGGGCCAAAGCGCTGGAGAGTGCCGGGGCACACGTCATCTACGGCATTCCCGGATTTAAGGTCCATGCCAAAGCCGCCCTGGTCACCCGAAAATGCGGAGACACGCTCAAGCAGTACGCCCACCTCGGGACGGGGAACTACAACCCGGGCACGGCCAAGATCTACACCGACGTCAGCTACATGACCTCCAATGAGGAGATCACGAACGACATGACGCGCTTTTTCCACTTCCTGACCGGCTTCAGCAAAAAAGGAAAACTCAACAAGCTCTACATGTCCCCGACGCAGACCAAGCCGAAGATCCTCTCCATGATCCAGAACGAAACACGGATGGGCAAAGAGGGGCGGATCATCGTCAAAGT
>JARROU010000206.1:2897-3394 GCA_037383585.1 Campylobacterales bacterium
ATCTGCTGCCTCGTTCCGGGCGTCAAAGGCGTCAGCGAGAACATCCGCGTCATTTCGATCATCGGCAAATACCTCGAACACGCTCGCGTCTTCTACTTCAAGCACAGCCAGACGCAGATGTTTATCTCCAGCGCGGACTGGATGCCGAGAAACCTCGTACGCCGCATCGAACTGATGACGGGGATCGAAGACGAGGAAGCCAAAGAGAAGCTGCTGCAGCTGCTCACGCTTCAGCTTTCGGACAACGTGCTCGCGCACGAGCTGCAAAGCGACGGCAATTACCGGACGATCGATCATGAAGACGGCGCCATCAATTCGCAGCAGCTGCTCGAACAGCATACGAACAAGCTCTACAAATCGACAAAGAAACGCAACGCGAACTACGTCAACAAACTGGCCTCAAGGCTCTTCAAAGAGAGCTGACGGTTGATGTACAATGAATGATGAATGATGAATGATGAATGATGAATGATGAATGATGAATGATGAATGATGAA
>JARROU010000207.1:0-3272 GCA_037383585.1 Campylobacterales bacterium
AGCGCCGACTCCTATCTGTGCCTAGCGGACATCCAGCCCCTGGGGTGAAACTTCGGAAACTATTGCCCGGCTGCCGCTTCCTGTTCCGCGATTTTTTCGCGGACCCTCTCCATATCGAGCGCCTGCGCCTTTTGGACGATCTCCGCCAGCTTCTCCTGGAACAGCACCCCTTCTTGCTGAAAGACGATGACTTGCTCTTTTATGATCGCCGTTGTCGGAATGGAGCGGATCTGAAACTGCGCGGCCACGCCCTGCTGTTCGTCGGTATTGACTTTTGCAAAGGTGATGTCGGGGTTGTTCTCCGAGACTCTTTCAAATATGGGTCCATACTGCTTGCACGGCCCGCACCACTGTGCCCAGAAATCGATAATGACGATCTCGTTTTCCGCAATGATTTTTTCAAAGTTCTCGTCTGTCAGTGCTATCAATGGCATGCATTATCCTTGTTCTCTGGTTTGGCGGCAATATGCATATTGGATTCAAGGCGAGTCGGCAATATGCATATTGGATTCAAGGCGAGTGTCGCGATCCGCGCAACGACGATTTTCTTTTGGTTCTTTTCTTGTGAAAAAGAAAAGAATGAACACTTTGGCATGATTTTTGTATATAGGTTTCAAACCGTCCGGAACAGGGAGTCTATTTTGAATGCGTGTTTGGTAAATATATGCGAGGCATTTGAAGAAACGACAGATTTTTTCTCAAACAGGTCTTTGGAAAAAGAGGAGACCGTGACAAAACTTTTTTTCGATTTTTTGGACTGTTTCTCTTCTTTGCAAGCGGAGAAACTCGAGTACCCCAAGGAGTTTCAAAACGATGTAAAACTCTATCTGCAGGGGCATGAAATCCTAAGGAAAAAATTTGACGATGTAGAGATCCGCTATTTGATGCTGAGCGATTTCTACGATTTCTGCAGATTGACAAAAAGATATACAAAATAAAGGAAAACAATGTTGAATTTCGGACCGTTCAAGTCTCTTTCGACGAAAGAGTTTCAACGAAAAAAAGAGGAAGGTTACACCGTCATCGATATCAGAAGAGCTGACGAGTGGGAATATGACGGCATTATCGAGGGCAGCCACAAGATCACGTTTTTCGACGCGATGGGAGGGTTTGATCTCGATACGTTCCTGGAGGCATTTTCTAAGGTGGTAACGACGAAGGAACAGCCCTTTATCATGGTGTGCGCCCATGCAAGCAGAACAAAACAAGCCTGTGAGATCATGGGCGCAAAACTCGGGTACAAGAATGTCTATGAACTCGACGGCGGGATCAACTGGGGTTGGATCGATAAAGGGCTGGAAACCGTCAAATAAGGATGTTTGGACCATGGTCACATTGACAAAAGAGAATTATGACAAGACCGTTCAGGATAACGAGATCGTCGTTATCGATTTCTGGGCGGAGTGGTGCGGGCCGTGCAGAATATTCGGCCCGATATTTCAGAAGACGTCCGAAAAATACCCCGAGATCACCTTTGCGAAACTCGATACGCAGGAGGAAACGGGGATTTCGGATCACTACTTCATCCAGAACATCCCGACGACGGTGCTGCTGAAAGAGAAGACGGTCATTTTTAAAAAACCGGGTCTGCTGTCCGAGGAGGAGTTGATCGATCTGATCGAGCAGGCAAAAGGGATGGATATGGAGAAGTTCCGCGCGGAAAAAGCGGCGAAAAAGGCGGCACGCAAACGAAAATAGCATCTAACTTTCCCAATTAGCTTCGGATCACGAAGCGGATTTAATCAATAGACGCAATGTCGTTAAGCGTGCCTTGAAAGCCGTTGCGGAGGCTAAGGGCATCTCTATAAACCCTATGCGGTTTCAGCGAAACAGAGAATGTCATAATCAAGGCGACGCTTTGAAGGCCTGGCCATCGCCAAGCCGAGAAGGGACAACGCTGAGTATGGCTTTTCTCTGTTCCGCCCTTCGGGAGGACTTTTGAAGCACGATCTTTCCTCCATTTTCCGCTTGACTTAGCTATGGCCAGGCCTTCGCAGAAAACAAAGAAAATCTCACGCTTCCAAAGTCCTCTGAAACCTGCACAGGGTTTTTAGAGATGCCCTCAAGCCGGGAGCAGCGAGCGATTCGCGAAACGACGATTTTCTTTTGGTTCTTTTCTTATTAAAAAGAAAAGAATGAGGAACTTTGTCTTGCTTTCGCAAGCAACGACGAAACAGCATGTTTTGGTGCCACTTTTTTAGAAAAAGTAGCGCAAAAAGCGGCCTTTCGCGAAACGCTCGCTCTTCCTTGCACTTCTGCACCAGGGCGGCTTACAAAGATCGCGCTCAAGGCCCAAAGGTCCATTCTATTGATGCGCTTCGACGTGTCGAAGCTCTCTGTTTTTCAATTAGCTTCGAGTCTGCGAAGCGCATTAATCAATCGACGGAAGGTCGGTGCGCGTGCCTTGAAAGCCGTTGTGTAAGCAGTAGTGCTGAGAACAACGAGCGATTCGCGCAACGACGATTTTCTTTTGGTTCTTTTATTTGTAAAAAGAAAAGAATGAGAAGTGAAGCTTTTTATGCCTCGACGTGTCGAAGCTCTCTTGAAAAGGAAAAGAATAAGGAGTTCGCTACAATAGAAGTATTATGTGCGGACGCGTAGGATTTTTCGACGACACCGGGTGGAAGAGGGCGCTGGATCAGCAAGGCATCGCCTACACCGACCTCGTAGGCGAACTGCACCCCAGCTACAACGTCGCTCCGTCGCAGCCCATGGCGACGCTGCTGAACAACCACGACTACACCTACACCCGTTTCGGCCTCATCCCCCACTGGGCGAAAGACGCGAAGTTCCAGCCCATCAACGCCCGCGCCGAGATAATCGCGCAGAAACCGACCTTCAAATCCGCCTTCGTCCATCGCCGTTGCCTCATCCCCGTCAATGGGTTTTACGAGTGGATGAAGACGGAAAGCGGCAAGGTGCCGTTCTGGATCACCCCGGAAAAAGGCGGCTTTTTCGCCCTCGCGGGCGTCTACGACGAGTGGCTGGACCCCGCCACCGGCGACACTGTCAGAGGAAGCGCCATCATCACGACCGATGCCAACCGCGCCATGAAACCCATTCACGACCGTATGCCCGTCATCATCGAGCCGAAAGAGTGGAAGCTGTGGCTCGACCCGGATGTGGACGAGCCTGAAGCGGTGCAGCCGCTGCTGGTGCCTTACGGCGGTGTCATGCATACTAAAGAGGTCTCGACCTATGTCAATTCTCCGGTTCATAATGATGAGAAGTGTATAAACGAAAAATAGACACAACAATTTTTAGAATTAAAA
>JARROU010000208.1:0-2823 GCA_037383585.1 Campylobacterales bacterium
GAGCTGGCAAACCGTCTGAAGGTGAAGACGGGGGACGTCGTCGCGCTGATCGGGACGGCGACGGACTACTCGTTCGCCGCCGACAATTTCCGGGTCGTCGGCACCTTCAAAACGGGCCTGTTCGAGTTCGACGCCTCTTCCGCCTTTGTCAACAAGCGCTACTACGACACGCTGATGCTGAGCCGGAACATGGCTTCGTACGTCGTCGCCTCCGTCGACGACCTCGACACACTGAACGAGACCGTCGCCGCACTCGAGACACGCCTGCCTTCTGCGCTCGAGGCCGTGCCGTGGACGACGCTGATGCATGCGCAGGTCGAGGCGATGGAGGTCGACAGCGTCTTCGGCTACATCTCGATGGGGGTCTTTTTCGTCGTCATCTTCTTTGTCATCATGATCTTCAGCTTCCTGAACATCGTCGGCCGCACGCGCGAACTGGGGATGCTGCGCGCCATCGGACTCTCGCCCTCGGGGCTCACGAAGCTGCTGCTGCTGGAGATGCTGCTGATCGCCCTCGGCGCCGTGGGGCTCTCCGTCGCGGTCGGGGCGCCGATCGCCTGGTATTTCGAGCTGCATCCCATCGTCATCGAAGGGATTGCGGAGGCCTACAGGGAGTACGGCATCGTCGACGATCAGATCCCGATGCGCTTCGACTGGCTGACGATTTTGTGGAACGCCGGCGTCGTGTTCGCGCTGAACATGCTGGCGGTGCTCTATCCGATCGTTCTTATAAACCGCCAGACCCCAATGGAAGCGATGCGCCATGTGTAATTCCAGAACTGAACACAAAACGCACCGATCTCGCATCGATCATTGCGCCCATGAGCACCATAAAAAATCATCGACGAACCTAACGGGTTCGCCTCAAATTTTTTCCGGTACACCTGAACACAAGCATCGGTACATTATCGGCACTTTTCATGCCCAGCTCTGGAATTTGGCGCTGAAAATGGCCTGGTCCAACCTCTGGCGGCGCGTCCGGCGCTCGGTGCTCGTCATCATCATGATCGCCGCCAGCATGACGGCGATGCTCGCCATCGAGGGACTGTACGACGGGATGGTGAAGACGATGCGCGAGAGCACGATCCGCAGCGACAGCGGGGAAATCTCGGTCTATGCCCCGAAATTCCGGCTCTACAAGAATCTGGAGTATGTGATCAAAGACGTGCGGCCGCTTTTGGCAGCGGCGGACGCCGATCCCGAGGTCAAATCCGCCGCCGTACGGCTGTCGCAGACGGGGCTGGCCTCGACGGCGCGCAAATCCTCGATGGCGCGGCTTGTCGGGATCGACCTCGATGCCGAGGAAGCGTTCGGGCAGCTTTCCGCGTTCGTAAAGGCGGGAAAAATCGACTGGGGACGGCGCGGCAACGGCTGCGCGATCGGGAAGAAGCTGGCCAAGGACCTGGGTGTCGAAGTCGGCCACCGTATCGTCTTCTCGTCGCAGAACGTGCAGGGCGACATCAGCTCTGTGTCGCTGCGGGTTTCAGCGATCGTCCAGACGTCGAACCTGCTCATCGACAACCAGACGATTTTCATTTCCCTGCCGCGCAGCCGCGCTTTTTCCGGCCTCGGCGAACACGGTGCGACGCAGGTGGCCCTGCGGGTGTGGGATCCTGGGACGAATACAGTGACTGCCGCCCGTCTGCGCAGCGCCTTCCCGGGGTATGATGTGCAAACATGGCAGGAACTCTACCCGGTACTGCAGCAGATGCAGGAGATGATGGTCATTTTCAATTCCATCACCTTCGCGATCGTCATGCTGGTGGTACTGATCGGCATTTTTGGGGTGATGCTCGTTTCCATCCTGGAGCGCACGCGCGAATTCGGCATTCTCATTGCGCTGGGAACGCCCCAGTCGCAGCTGCGCATGCAGGTCGTTCTTGAGGCGCTGGTGCTGGGGGTGCTCGGCTTCGTGCTGGGGGCGGCGCTGAGCTACGGCGCCCTGTGGTACCTGCAGTACTACGGGTTGGACCTGCGAGAATACGCCGCCGGGCTGGAAAGTTTCGGCTACAACGCCGTCGTATACGCCGATATCAAAGTCCGCTATTTCACCAATACCTTCTTCGCCATCGTCGCGGCGGCGTTTGTGTCGGTGCTGCTGCCGATGTACCGGCTGAAGACGTTGAATCCGATAGAGGTGATACAGGAATGATCGAACTGAACCAAGTCAACAAATATTTCTACAAAGATACGGAACGCGAGGTCCATGCCCTGCAAGACGTCGACCTCGTCGTGGAGACGGGGGAGTACGGCGTCATCACCGGGCCTTCGGGCTGCGGGAAGACGACCCTGCTCAACGCGATCGGTGCCCTCGATGCCGTTGACAGCGGTACGATCCGCATCGACGGCACGGAACTCTCCGGACTGGACGAGGCGGCACGCGCGAAACTGCGGCTGGAGCAGATCGGCTTTGTCTTTCAGGCGTACAACCTTGTCCCCGTTCTCAACGTGCGCGAAAACATCGGGTTTATCATGAAGCTGCGCGGCTTCCCCGCGGATGCGATCGCTCAACGGGTTTCGGAAGTGGCGAAGCTGCTCGAGATCGAGGACAAACTTGACGCGATGCCGATGCACATCAGCGGCGGGCAGCAGCAGCGCGTCGCCGTGGCGCGGGCCGTGGCCGCCAAACCGAAGCTGATCCTCGCCGACGAGCCGACGGCCAACCTGGACTCGAAAAACTCCGGGCACCTGATGGCGATGATGAAGCAGCTCAACGCCGTCGAGAAGATCACGATCCTTTTCTCCTCGCACGACGATTACGTCGTCGAGCTGGCGCGGCGCATCATAAAGCTCACCGACGGACAGATCATTAAATGATACGCC
>JARROU010000209.1:0-2822 GCA_037383585.1 Campylobacterales bacterium
CCGCTTAATTCAAAAACTATGAAAATGCTTTCACTGTACAACTGATAGCCTGGCAAGGCAGGAACACGCTGATCATACTGCTGGTGCAAGCATTGATCATCTTTGTCTTCAAACTGGCGAACAGGTTCTTATTGGCGGTCGACAGTTACGGGATTGTGCATTCTGTCGTATCGACCGCGGCGATCATCACGGCCTCTGTATTCGTATCCTACATATTCGATGCGCTGAAGCTATCAAAATATATTTTCGGGAATCAGGCGGTCTACAGTCGATTCGCACCGGCTAAGCGTTAATGGCTAAGAAGCTGATATTGAGGACAATCGACCCAGAGAGAGGATTCCAAACGCGTTGCATGCTGGGATGACGGCCGCCGCGTGCCCGGTGTGGCGTAAATTAATTTGTACTTACATATACTGCATTTATGAATATATATCACAAAAAAATTTTGTACAAACCTGCTATCAAGTATTCGCTGCTTTTTCTATTGACCGCTTCGCTGTTTGTCTTCTTCATCAACAACATGCTTTCCGACCGCGTCAATGAACACCTTCTGGCCGAAAAGGAGCTGGCAGAATCCACGTACCAGAGCGTCATTCACGGTTACAAGGCCCAGGCCGACATCCTCTACCACAATCGCATCAACGTCCCCGACGTCATCGCCCTTTACCGGAACGCCCCGGCCGCGTCGGAGGCGGAACGCGCCGAGATCCGCAGCAAGCTCTATGCGCTCCTGCTCCCGGTCTACCAGAATATCAGCCTCTATCATCTCAAACAGCTGCATTTCCATCTCGAGAACTCCGACAGTTTTCTGCGCTTTCACCGCCCCGACAAATTCGGTGACAACCTGACCGGGGTGCGGGACACCGTCACCTACGTCAATACGACGCACCAGCCCATTGCGGGATTTGAAGAGGGGCGCATCTTTAACGGCTACCGGTTTGTCTACCCCCTCTTTTACGGCAACGACTACCTCGGCAGCGTCGAGGTTTCGATTTCGATGCGGACCATCCTCGAGGCGATCCGTCAGGACATCGATGTCGACGTCGATTTTATCATCCGCGCTGAGACGGTGGCCTCGAAAGTCTTTGCAGAGGAGCAGCAAAATTACGTCCCTTCGAACCTCTTCACCACCTATATGCACGAAAAGGCGCTGATGCCGCTGAGCAACCCGAAGACCGAGGCGCTGATACGCGAACATATCCGCCGCCGCGGGCCGCTGGATAAAGCGCTGGCCAAAGGCAAGACTTTCAATTTCTGTGAATCCGACGGCGAAACAATCCATGTGGTGACGTTTGTACCGGTCGTCAACGGCGTCTCGAACAAAACCGTCGCCTACATTATTTTCGACCGGAAACACGACGACGTCGGCTTCATGTACAACCAGTCCAGGTTCATCATGGTCACCGTCGTCGCACTGCTGGCACTGCTCTTTTACCTGCTCTACCGTGCGACCATGCAGCGCAATGCCATCGAGATGGACCGGCACCAGCTGCAATCGCTCATCGACCTGCAGAAAAACATTGTCATCCTGACCGACGGCAAAGCGCTGAAATTCGCCAACCGCTTTTTCTTCGAAACGTTCAAGTTCGGTTCGCTCGAACAGTTCCTTGAGCGACACGAATGCATCTGCGACCTCTTCATCCGCGATGACCGCTATTTCCACCTCGGAAAAGTGTCCGCGGACGCGATGTGGATCGAGACGCTGATGGCGACCCCGGCGACGAAGCGGATCGTCAAGATGCTCGACGGCGAGGGGACACCCCGCATTTACACGCTCTCCGTCAACCCGATCGCCGGGAGCCGGTACATTGTCACCTTCACCGATATCAGCCTGACCATCAGCAACCAGACGAAGCTGGAGCAGCGTGCGTCGCGGGACAAACTGACCGACGCGCACAACCGTGAATTCCTCGATGCCAATTTCCACAAGATCTGCCATTCGGCAAAAGTGCAGCAGAAACTCCTGGGGGTGATCATGATCGACCTGGATCACTTCAAGCGGATCAACGATACTTACGGCCACAACCGCGGGGACGAGGTGCTCAAGACCTTTGTCGACATCATTGCAAAAACGATCCGGCATGAAGACTTCATCATCCGCTGGGGCGGCGAGGAATTCCTGCTGTTAATGATGGTGGACAGTCTGGGGAGCCTCACCGCCATCGCCGAAGGCATCCGCGAACGCATCGAAACGGCGACGTTTGAGGAGGCCGGGCACATCACGGCGAGCTTCGGATTGACCCTCTACCACGACGGGGAACCCCTTAAAGCCACGGTGGCGAGGTCGGACAAAGCGCTCTACCGGGCCAAAGCCTCGGGAAGGAACGCCGTATTCGCAGACGATGCCGGCGTGTGACAGAAAGTTCCGATGCGGCCGAGGGGA
This sequence comes from Campylobacterales bacterium, assembly GCA_037383585.1. Classification (GTDB taxonomy): domain Bacteria; phylum Campylobacterota; class Campylobacteria; order Campylobacterales; family Sulfurimonadaceae; genus Thiomicrolovo. The sequence goes on from JARROU010000209.1 coordinate 2,384, forward strand.
TTCGACATCGGGAGAGCGTAAATGAACGGGCGGACGCTACGGCGCTTTCACCTGCTCCAGCAGATCACAGCCTTCGGCATTGCCCCTTTTGCAGGCCTGTTTCAATAATTTTTCGGCGGCATTTTCATCCGGGGCAACGGAAGGTTCGACCAGGTAGATCTTTGCCAGGTTCACGCAGGCAACGTCGTTTTTGTACTTGTGGCAGGAGGTCGATATCAGGTTGAGCGCTTCTTTTCGGTCGCCGCCCATTTTAAAAACGATCATACCGGCTTTCCAGCAGGCGGTGCGCTTGCGTCCCCCATCGCAGGTCTGCCGGTACAGTGAGAGCGCTTTTTTAAAACTGAGCGGCACTCCCCTGCCGCGATGATAAGCGTCGCCGAGGCGGTCGCAGGCCTCGGCCATGCCGTTTTTACAGGCGGTTTCGGTCACCGAGGCATTC
>JARROU010000210.1:0-2809 GCA_037383585.1 Campylobacterales bacterium
CATTACGGCAGGGGAATTCGTTTACAAGCTGAAAAAGCCGGTCGATTTCGGTTTTCTGGACTATTCGACCCTGCCGCGCCGGAAACACTTTTGCGAGGAGGAGGTGCGCATCAACGGTGCCCGTGACGGGGACAACCCCCAGGTAAAGCCGAGGGGCGTAACGGCCGTTGATGCGCACCTCCTCCTCGCAAAAGTGTTTCCGGCGCGGCAGGGTCGAATAGTCCAGAAAACCGAAATCGACCGGCTTTTTCAGCTTGTAAACGAATTCCCCCGCCGTAATGACACTGGAGATATGGGTCTGGATCAGGTCGTTTCGTGAGGCGCCGAACAGCGCAAGCAGGTTCCGGACAAGCGTGTCGTGTTCTTGCTCGGTCACGGCGCGTCCGATCAGACCTTGACGCGGTCTTCCAGGGCGCGCGCCAGCGAGAGCATGTCGATGTTCTCCAGACTGACCCCGGTCGGGACCCCCTGTGCGATCCGGGTAAAGCGGACCTCAAAGGACTGCAGCTTGTCCTCGATGTAGAGGATAACGGCATCGTTGGCAATGGAAGGGGTGAGTGCGAAGATCACCTCTTCCACCCCGCTGCTCACGGTGGAACGCAGATGGTCGATGTCGAGCCGGTCGAGCGCATCCAGCACGTAGTAGCGGCCGTTGAAAAGACCGTTCTCCTCGATGGTGAGGATGTCCTTCGCGTTCTCGACGATGCACAGAAGCGTAATATCGCGCCCCTCGTCCGAACAGACCCCGCAGAGCTCGTCTTCGCTCAGTCCCCCGCACGAGCGGCACTTTTTGATGCTGCCGACGGCGTCCTCGATCGCATGCGCGATCTTGATGGCGCCGAAACTGTCATGCATCAGCATATGATACGCCAGACGGGTCGCCGATTTCTGCCCGATCGTGGGAAGCTCCTGCAGCGCATCGACCAGGCGGGTGAATTTTTCGAGGGAGTGTTTCATACCGGAATTTTAGCGTAAAACCTCCCGGGATTGTCCCGAAACGGACCGGGCCGTATCCTCACCCGTTCCGCCCCGTCAGCGAGACACGGTCTGCGCGCCTGAACGCGACACAATATAATCGCAGAGCGCTTGCCCGTCCATCGGTCTGCCGTAGGCAAATCCCTGCAAAACAGTGCAGCCGAACTGTTTCAAAAAGACAAGATGCTCTTCTTGCGCGCCTTCGGCGACGACTTCGAGTTCGAACATCTGCCCCAGGGAGATGATCGACCGGGCGATCGCGAGATGCTGTTCATCTTTATGGATATCGACCATAAAACTCTGGTCGATTTTGAGCTCCGTCAGCGGCAGCCCGCTGAGCATGCTCAGCGACGAATAGCCCGTTCCGAAATCGTCCAGCGATACACCGATGCCGTGCTGGCGGAGGGTATTAAGCACTTTTTTCGCTTTCTCCACCCGGCGGATAAACACGCTTTCGGTCACTTCTATCGTCAGCATCGTCCCGGGGAAGCCCGTCTTCTCAAGCACCTTCAGCAGATGCCCGACGTAGTCGTCGTACAGCAGCTCTTCGGCGGAACAGTTGACGGAAAGACGGAAGCGCCGCCCCGTTCTTTTCCATACGTCCATCGTCGTCATACAGGCCTTTTCCATGATGAGCATCCCGATTTCGCGGATCAAGGCCGTCTCTTCGGCGACCGGGATAAATGCTTTCGGATCCACCGCTCCCAATACCGGGCTTTCCCATCGCATCAGAGCCTCGACGCCGACAATGTCAAGCGTCTGCACCTTCAGCTGCGGCTGCAGCAGTACTGTGAACTCTTTTTTTCTGTCCGCTTTGCGCAGATGCACTTCCAGGGTATAACGCAGTTTTGCCCTTTCTTCAAGCATGTCCGAATACATGAAAAAGCCGCTTTTGCGCTGTTTGGCTTCGTAGAGCGCCAGATCGGCCTTGCTCAGCAGCACGTCGATATGATCGGCATCGTCCGGGTAATGGGCGATGCCGATGCTGGCGGAGGGGTGAAGCACGATGTTCTCAAGGGTCACGGGTTCGGCCAGTGCGGCGCGGATCTCGCGGGCATAGGCACCGATCTGCGCTTCGGGCCGCGTCGTCAATACGATAAACTCATCGCCGCCCTGCCGGATCACGTATTCGTGCGGATCGATCAGATGCTGCAGCCTTTGGGCAATCACGACCAGCAGTTTGTCGCCGAAAGGATGACCGTAATTATCATTGACGCCTTTGAAAGTGTCGAGATCCAGAAAAAGCGCCGCGTATCTGCGGTGCTGCGCGTGCCACTGCTGCGTTTTTTTCCGGAGGAAAAAGCGGTTGGGAAGGTGGGTGAGCGTATCATGGCTCGCGTTCCAGAGGAGTTCGCGGGCTTTCGCTTTTTCCTGACGGTTGATCAGCAGGTACAGAACAAGTGCAAAACCGTAGAACAGCATAATGCCGAGCAGAAAATACCGGAGGCGCTCATACAGGGCATAATACAGCGTCGCGTACGGACTGGTCGTGACGGAGGTGATCCCCCAGTCCGGATGGTGTTCGGCCATGACAAGCCGGTGTACCGTGTTGCGGTCCCGGAGGTCGAAGAGCTTCGTTCCCGGCTGCCGAAACCATGTCAGGTCGAGCTGGTCCAACGTGCTTTTTGGGATCGGTTTTTCGTACCAGTCCGCCATACGCCCGCGCGAAAGCGGAGAGACGAAAATAAAATAGAATTCATCGTTGACCAGCAGCGTACTGAAGTTTTCCGGCAGGTTTCTGGGCTGCCAGATACTCTTCGTACCCTGCACGTCGATCCCGGTGATCATTATAAAGGCGATCGTGCCGTCTTTCCTGTAGATGGGGACGCGCAGG
>JARROU010000211.1:0-2293 GCA_037383585.1 Campylobacterales bacterium
GGGAGGGATTGTCCGTCCCGTAGATGTGCCGGACCCGTTCGTTGGGATCGATTTCGAACACATCATCGACTTTGAGGGTGCCGCACAGTGTACCGTCCACGATCAGGTCGAGGGTCTCCCCTTTTTCGGTGCGGCCGAGTACTTTCTCATTGGTGCTGCCCGCCGGGGCGAGGATGAACGGGAAGGGAAAAGTCGTTTCGTTGAAACGGCCGGTGGAAAGGACCTGCTTCATCTGGGCTTCGTTCATCAGCTCCGTCACGGGCGAGAGCATGCCCGCTTTGAGGATACTGAGCGCGGAGAGGGCTTCCTGGTCGAGGAAGAGGGCGTTATTTTTTCTTGATGATGCCATACTTTTTGCGTTTCTCCCAGAGGCTTTTCCGTGAGATGCCCAGCTTTTTCGAGAGCTCGGTATCGGGGAATTTATGCTGATAATTTAACACGATATATTTAACATAGTCCTCGATAGGAAGGATATCGCCCTGTTCGAAGACGGTGTTGTCACTTTTTATCTCAATTACGTCGATTCCGTCGGCGTCGACCGTATCCGTGCTCGAAACGATGGCGTTGCGTGATGCAATGAGATCGAGGAAAGGTTTTCGGTCCGCTTTTTTCAGGGACTGAAAATCCGTGACGTAGAGCAGGGCGTTGGCCGGGGCCTTGGAAATCTCGTTGAACGCGCCGGACGTTTCCAGGCTGACATAGATCAGGTCTTTTCTGTTGGCCTGTGCGTATTCGAAGGCGAAACGGTCGGCATATTTCTGAAAATTGGAGGAGATGATAACCGGTGTCGTCACGTTCTCCATGTCCTGGGTGATTTTGATCCCCTTGAAGTGCTGGTCGAGGTAGCGCTTGTAGGTTTCGTTGGCCAGTTTGAGGCGGTTGAATTCCTGGAAATGTTCGATTTTTCGGATCAGTTCCTCGATCATGAACGGTTTGAGGATATAGTCTTTCGCACCCGCAGCGAGCGGCTTGGTGACGGTGTCGTTGCTGATGTAGGAGACCATGAGGATGACGACCGCATCGCGGAAGGCCTCGATGACGGGATAGCAGTCCTGTCCGCTGATATTGGTTGAGAGCAGGACAACGTCGTACGCCACGCCTTTGAACGCATCCTGGATGGAGCTGCTGATGTCGCACTGATATCCCAGCTCCCCAAGCTTGCTGGCAATGCTCTGTGCCAGGTAGATCTCGTTTTCAATGATCAGTACTTTCATAATTGGGTCCAATCCATATAGTTTAATGTAGCGGCCGCCATAACGGCGATCCCTTCTTTTCGTCCGATGAAGCCGAGTTTTTCGGTGGTCGTCGCTTTCACGCTGACCCGTACGGGCGGCAGGCCGAGCACTTCGGCCAGGCGACGGCGCATCTGTTCCTTGTAAGGTGAAAGCCGGGGCGTCTGCGCCGCGATCGTGAGATCCGCGTTGACGATGCCGAAGCCGTAGCGCCGCAGCAGCGCGACGGTATGCACAAGCAGCTGCGTGGAATCGATCCCCTTGTAGGCGGCGTCCGTATCGGGGAAAAGCATGCCGATGTCGCCGATCCCCGCGGCGCCGAGCAGGGCATCGATCAGTGCGTGGATTGCGACGTCGCCGTCGCTGTGGGCCTTGAATCCGACCGGATGGTCGATCTTCACCCCGCACAGCACCATCTCGCCGCCGGTATCGAAGGCATGGACATCGAAGCCCGTGCCGGAAAAGGTGGTCCCGCAGGGGCCGCTGAGACATTCCAGTGCCGCAAGGTCGGCGAGGGTCGTCAGCTTGTGCGCCGCCTCGTCACCGTCGACGAAGTGGCGCGTACCGCCGTGCGAGACAATGGCGCTGCTTTCGTCGGTAAACAGCGTGTCGGTCTCGAGGGCGGCTTTGAGAATTTCGGTTCTGGAAAGCTGAGGCGTCTGGATACGAAGCAGGCCGGAACGGTCGATGGTGTTTCCTTCGTACACAACCGTATCGTGTACCTTGAGCGCAGGCACGATGCAGTCGGCTTTTTCACGTGATTCGATCAGGCGGGAAATGAGTTTCGAATCGATACACCCGCGCGCGACATCGGTGACCATGACATAGGGGGTTTTGACCCGTTCGAGGGCATTGCTCAGCGAGGCCTGGCGGCTGCTGCCGCCGCGGACGACGGTGTACTCGCCGTGCAGCTGCATATAGGAGACTTCGTCCGGGTGGGCCGTGACGATGACGTCGGCAAAAAGATCGCTTTGGATGAAACGATTGGTAACAAATTGCCACAACGGCGCTTCGTCTATGCGAAGCCACTGCTTTTTTATCCCGCATTGAAACCGGCTTGA
>JARROU010000211.1:2337-5123 GCA_037383585.1 Campylobacterales bacterium
CCTTTTGTCCGCCTTGTGTAGATTCGTAATACTTTGCCCCTTCAGAAAGGGAATAAAAGCGGAAAATCGCCTACTATAATGTATGATTCCAACAAAACATATCTCTTTGGATCCATCTAATTCGGAGTAAATCACTCTTAATTTATTTTGAAAGATTGGTGCTGACTCGAATGGCCATAGGCCTTTTTATCGGCAGTGACTATATTACGCCAAAGAATTGCTACAGGAGTTCGTTATGAGAACGTCATGGGTAGAGAAACGCAAAAACGACAACGTCCGCACACAGATGTATTATGCCAAGCAGGGCATTATCACCGAAGAGATGGAGTATGTCGCCAAAGTGGAGGATCTGTCTCCGGAACTGGTGCGTTCGGAAGTGGCAAGGGGGCGCATGATTATCCCCGCCAACGTCAACCACACGAACCTGGAACCGATGGCCATCGGATTGGCGGCCAAGTGCAAGATCAACGCCAATATCGGCTCGTCCGCACTGGCGTCCGATATCCAGGACGAGGTGCACAAAGTCCAGGTCTCGCAACATTATAAAGCCGATACGGCAATGGACCTTTCCACCGGTGGGGATCTGGATGAGATCCGCAAGGCGGTGATCGAGAACTCGAAGATCCCGATCGGAACCGTGCCGATCTATCAGATCCTGCACGACGTGAACAACAAGATCGAGGATCTCACCATCGAGAAGATGCTCGAGGTTCTCGAGCGCCAGGCGCAGCAGGGCGTGAGCTATTTCACGATCCATGCCGGTTTCCTGCTTGAGACGATGCCGAAAGTCGCCAAGCGCAAGATGGGGATCGTCAGCCGCGGCGGTTCGCTGATGGCCGCATGGATGATGCATTATCACCGCGAAAATCCGTTCTACTCGGCGTTCGACGAGATCCTCGATATCTGTGCGCGTCACGACGTTTCGCTCTCGCTCGGCGACTCGCTGCGTCCGGGCTGTCTGGCGGACGCCAGCGATGACGCCCAGCTGGGGGAACTCAAGGTGCTCGGCGAACTGACCCTGCGTGCCTGGGAGAAGAACGTCCAGGTCATGATCGAAGGTCCGGGGCACGTGCCGCTCAACCAGATCGAGCGCAACATGAAGCTGCAGCGCGAGCTCTGCCACGAAGCGCCGTTCTATATCCTCGGGCCGCTCGTCACCGACATCGCGGCGGGATACGACCATATCTCTTCTGCGATCGGGGCGGCCGTCGGCGGATGGCACGGGGCGTCGATGCTCTGTTACGTCACGCCCAAAGAGCACCTCGGCCTCCCCAACGCCGACGACGTGCGCGAAGGGATCATCGCCTACAAGATCGCGGCCCATGCGGCCGATATCGCCCGCGGCCGCAAGGGGGCGCGCGACGTCGACGACGAGATGAGCGACGCGCGTTATACCTTCGACTGGGAGAAACAGTTCGAGCTGGCGCTCGATTCCGAGCGCGCCCGCGAATATCACGACGAGACCCTGCCGCAGGATGTCTTTAAAGAAGCGGAGTTCTGTTCCATGTGCGGACCGAAGTTCTGTTCGTACAAAATCACGCAGGATATCATGGACAACCCTGACGCGATCGCCGCCATTGCCAAAGAGGCAGCGGAAGCACAGCATTAACATTTGAGAAGGAAACAATTATGACAGAAGAAATTGTAAAATCAGCATTGTCTAACGTCACGTATCCGGGCTTTACGAAAGACATCGTGACGTTCGGATTCGTCAAAGAGATCACGGTAAACGGGAACGATGTTGCCGTTACGGTCGATATTACATCGAGCGCGCCGGAAGTCGCGCAGCAGATCACGGAGGAAGCGACGGCGGAACTCAAACGCGCGGGTGCGGGGATCGTGGAAGTCAACATCACGGCACCGAAGATGCCGCGTGAGAGCTCTTCGCACGGCAAGAACATCGCGCCGCAGGTCAAGAACTTTATCATGGTCAGCTCCGGCAAGGGCGGCGTCGGCAAATCGACCAGCTCGGTCAACCTCGCGATCGCCCTGGCGATGCAGGGTAAAAAAGTCGGCCTGCTCGATGCGGACATCTACGGTCCGAACGTCCCGCGCATGCTCGGCGTCGAAGATATGAAGCCGGAGATCCAGGGCAACAAGGTCCTTCCGATCAAAGCGTACGGCATCGAGATGATGTCGATGGGCTCCCTGATGGAAGAGGGCCAGTCGCTGATCTGGCGCGGGGCGATGATCATGAAGGCGATCGAGCAGTTCCTGCGCGATATTCTCTGGTCGGAGCTCGACTGCCTCGTCATTGATATGCCTCCGGGGACCGGCGACGCACAGCTGACCCTGGCGCAGAGCGTTCCGGTGACCCTGGGGGTCACGGTCACGACGCCGCAGACGGTCTCTCTGGACGATTCACGCCGTTCGCTCGACATGTTCAAAAAGCTGAACATCCCCATCGGCGGTGTCGTTGAAAACATGAGCGGTTTCATCGCACCGGATACGGGTGTCGAATACGATATCTTCGGCAAAGGAACGACCGAGCCGCTCGCCAAAGAGTTCGGCAGCAAGATCCTGGCCGAGATCCCGATCGAGCCGGCGGTCCGCATCGGCGGCGACGAAGGCAAACCGGTGACCTACTTCAAGCCGGAATCCGAAACGGCCAAGCGCTACATGAAAGCGGCCGAAGACGTCTGGGCCCAGATCGAGCAGATTAACGAAGAGGGCGGTGTCGACAACCAAGCGATCCAGCCGACGACGCCTCCGGGCGTCTCCGCCTGTTCGACAGGCACCGCGCCGCAGCAAGAGTCCCAAAGCGGCGGCGGAAGCTGCGGCACCGG
>JARROU010000212.1:0-4249 GCA_037383585.1 Campylobacterales bacterium
GCCCGCTATGATCATGAGGGGGCCGCCGTGGAAAAGGCGACGATCCTCTCCATCGTCTCCATGGCACCGCAAAGCGCATTTTTCAAACCCTTCTCCTGGCGCATGCATGCGGGATGGGACCAGAGCGGCTACAGCCGCAAGACGGAATTCAGCGCTGCGGTCGGTGCCGGCTACAGCCTTGGAGGCCGGTCGGGATACGGATATGCCATGATCGATCCCGAGCTCTATGTCGCAGACGGGGCGAATGCCGCGGCAAAAGCATCCCTGGGCGTCGTCTTCGAAACCGGAGGGGGATCGAAGCTGACGGCGGAGGGCGGCCACCGCTTTTACGGCGATGGCGTCCGTCAGTGGGTGGGCCGTGCCTGCGGGACGCACCGACTTTCTAGCAACAACGCGCTGAAGCTGACGTTTGACTATACCGATAAGGATGACGGCCCGCAGCGCACCTTTATGATCCGCTTTTCACACTCTTATTAGCCGCGGTTTTTATAGACACCGTTACCGCTTTCGGCTATAATCGTTCCACTGAAATTTAATAAAAGAGTCTTTATGTACCTGCCACAAATGCAGTTTTCCCTTTGGGCCGATTTCATCGAGCGCGAGTTTATCGACAGCGGACTGAAACGGCTCGTGGACCAGGGGATCGTCAACGGCGCGACCTCCAATCCCGCGATTTTCAAAAACGCCATTTTGACCTCGCCGGCCTACCAGCTGCAGCTTGAAGAGCTGAGAAACCATTCCCCCAAGGCGAAATACGAGGCCCTGGCGATCTACGACATCCAAAAAGCCGCGGATGCGCTGCGGCCGCTGTTCGACAAAGGCGATGATGGCTACGTCAGTATCGAGGTCGATCCCTACCTGTGCGATGATGCGGTCGGTACGATCGAAGAAGGACGCCGCCTCTACCGTGCCATCGGACGCCCCAATGTCATGATCAAGGTCCCGGCGACGGACGCGGGCTACGAGGCGATGGAAGCGCTTGTCGGCGAAGGGATCCCGGTCAATGCGACACTGATCTTCTCCAAGGCGCAGGCCCTGGCCTGTGCCAACTCCTTTGCGCGGGGACTGGAGAAGGGGTCCAAAGACGTTGATACCGTCATCAGCATCTTCGTCAGCCGCTTCGACCGGGCGCTGGACGCGTCGCTGGAAGCCAAGGGGGTGCAGCCCGCGCTCACAGGGCTTTACAATGCGGCGGAGATCTATGCCGCCGTCGAATCGATGGAGGTCCCGCGCTGCCGGGCACTGTTCGCTTCGACCGGCGTCAAGGGCGGCGCGCTCCGTCCGTCATATTACGTAGACGAACTTCTGGCTCAGCACAGCGTTAATACGGCACCGATCGAAACGATCGAGGCGTTCGTTGAACACGGGGAGCGGGAAGCGAAACTGCCGATCGACCCGGAGCATATCCAGGCGCACTTTGACGCGGTGGCCGCCGCGGGCGTCGACATGGAGTCGGTGTACAGCCGTCTGATGCAAGAGGGGCTGGAGGCATTCAAATCAGCATTTGCCGAGATTTTGGCGGAATTGGAGTAGAAAATGAGTAACACTGCTATGGATGTAAACGTAGAAAACCTGACGTTTGAGACGCTCAAGAGGATCCGGGGCTATCTGAAACGGATGTTGGATGCCGGCGGGTCGGACCTTCACCTGAAGGCAAACTCCGTCGTACGCGCCCGGATCAACGGGGATATTACCCCTCTGAGCGGGGAAATCCTCAAAAAAGAGGAGGCGCTGACGTTCGCGAAGGAACTGCTGCGCAGCCGCTTTGCGGAGTTCGTGCGGCAAAAAGAGCTTGACCTGGTGTACAGCTATGACGAAAACACCCGTTTCCGTGTCAACATCTTTTTCCAGATGGACGGTGTTTCGGCCGTTTTCCGTGTCATTCCCGTCAAAATCGTTTCCATTGACGATCTCGGCCTGCCGAAGGTGGTGCACAAATTCACGCAGACCGAGCGGGGGCTCGTTCTGGTGACCGGCGTCACCGGGTCGGGGAAATCGACGACGCTGGCGGCGATCATCAACGAGATCAACTGGTCGCAGCGCAAACACATCGTTACGATCGAAGACCCGATCGAGTTCGTCCACAAGGACCGAAAATGCATCGTCAACCAGCGCAGCGTCGGGCAGGATACAAAGAGCTTTGCCAGCGCCCTGCGCGCCGTACTGCGGGAAGACCCCGACATTATCCTCGTCGGGGAGATGCGGGATACCGAGACGGTCGAGACGGCGCTGCATGCGGCAGACTCCGGTCACCTTGTCTTCTCTACCCTGCACACCCTGGACGCGAAAGAGACGATCAACCGTGTCATTTCCATCTTCCCGTCCGAAGAGCAGAACCGTGTCCGGATGACGCTGGCGGCGGTCTTGCAGGGCGTTGTCTCCCAGCGTCTGATTCCGACGGTGGACGGCAAGCGGACCGCGGCACTCGAGATTCTTGTCAAGACGTCGTACATCGAGCAGCTGATCATGGAAGACCGCGATACGGAGATCCGTGACGCGATCGAGGAGGGCAAGGAGATTTACGGTTCTCAGAGTTTCGACCAGGGGATCCTCGACCTGTGGAAAGCGAAACGGATCTCGACGGAAGAGGCGTTCAAGTTCGCGACGTCGCCGTCGGACCTCAAGCTGCGCATGGAAGGGATGACGAGCCGCGTTTCGGCCAAAGACGCGGCTGCGCAGGCCGCGGCACAGAAAGAGGAGGAAGACAAGGTGACCGGAGTCTGCCGCATGCAGCGCCGTCTCGACCGTCTCGGTATCCCGCATCTCCCCGACGAGGATAATGTCCTAATTGCTAACATTTACGGGAAGGGGCTTGAGAACGTTCACGCCGCTTTCAAAATGAATGAGTTCATCCGTACGGTTCGCAATAAAGATTCCCTGGCATTCCCGGTAAAAGTCGGTGATCAGGAAATGAACGTTGTCGTTCAGGCGTATGAGTCTCATCCGGTGTCCGGTAACCTGCTGCACGTTGACCTGATGGTCGCACAGCCGGGTGTCGTTACGCACTACCACGTCCCGGTCAAAACAGAAGGCTCTCCGGTCGGTCTGAAAAACAAAGGGATGCTGTACGTTGCTAAGAAACGTCTCCGCGTCAAAGGTGCGATCGAGGCGATCCCGAACGAGATTTCCGTCAACGTCGCTCCGCTCGACCTCGGTGACTCTATTCTGATCCGTGACCTGGAAAAATCGGACGCGTTCGCGTTTACCGACGCTGACCGCGTATCGGTTCTCAGTATCATCAAAGCGAAGTAATTTTGCTGATCGTCGGACTGGGTAATCCGGGTTCGGCGTATGAAAAGACCCGGCACAACATCGGGTTCATGGTCATTGATGCGCTGCTTCGGCGCCATCAATGCGACGCGATCAAAAAAGCCGCATTCGAAGGCGACCTCTACAAATTTTCCTCCAATTTTTTGCTCAAACCCCTGACCTTTATGAACCTTTCGGGCCGTTCCATCGTCAACGTCAAACGATTCTACAAGATCGATGAGGTGGTCGTGATCCATGACGATCTGGATCTGCCGTTCGGGACGCTGCGCTTCAAACGCGGCGGCGGGCACGGGGGGCATAACGGCCTCAAATCGACGGATACGGCGATCTCGAGCGATTATGTCCGCGTGCGCATGGGCATCGGCCATCCGGGAGACCGTGACCGGGTGGCGGATTATGTTCTCAGTCGATTCTCTCCGGAGGAGACGGAGTATCTGGATGCGTGGATCGCACATGCGGCGGATGCCGTTGAATCGCTGATGCAGCAGCCGCTCGATGCGGTCGCCTCTAAGTACACCGTCAAAAAAACTCCGTTAAAATAACCCTATCTATTTACGAGGTGCCCCGCGATGTTGATGTTCCGGTATATTGCTTACCATTATCTCAAATACATCGCCGTCATTCTGTTCGCGCTCGTATTCTTCATGGTCGGCTTCGACTATATGGAAAATGCCTCCAAGCTGGAATCGGCGAACCTGATCGTTATCTATCTTACCTATAAAGCGTTTTTCGCCGTCGATATGCTCCTGCCACTCTCGCTGGTCTTCGCGATGATCGCGACCAAGATCTTTCTCATACGTTCCAATGCACTCGTGGCCATCTATGCACTGGGGTACAACAAGACGGACGTGATCAAGCCGTTCGTCGGCGTGGCAACCCTGATCGTGACCATCTACGTCGGACTGCATGCGACCTCCTTTGCCCGTGCCGACGAGTATGCGAACAATATCCGAAAATCGGCACAATTCCTGCAGCCGAC
>JARROU010000213.1:0-2751 GCA_037383585.1 Campylobacterales bacterium
GTCCCGGTTATCGTCCGTCTCGACGGTACGAACGCCCCTGAAGCGGCTGAGATTCTCAGAAACGCAAACATTGCGAACGTTATTGCAGCAGAAGATCTTGCAGACGGTGCGGCCAAAGCCGTTGCAGCAGCGAAAGGAGAGTAATTAATGTCAATTCTTGTCAACAAAGATACAAAAGTTATCGTACAGGGGTTCACAGGGAAAGAGGGTACTTTCCATGCTGAGCAGTGTCTGGACTACGGAACACAGATCGTCGGTGGTGTCACACCGAACAAAGGCGGCCAGGAGCACCTTGGCAAGCCGGTTTTCAACACGGTCAAAGAGGCCGTCGACGCGACAGGCGCGACGGTTTCAATGATTTTCGTTCCGCCGGCATTCGTCGGTGACGCCGTTATGGAAGCGGCGGACGCGGGCATCGAACTGGCGGTCATCATCACCGAGGGCGCACCGGTACGCGACATGATGTACGCAAAAATGTATGCATCAAAAAACGGTATGAAAACCATCGGGCCGAACTGTCCGGGTATCATCACCGCAGAAGAGTGTAAAATCGGCATCATGCCGGGCATGATCTTCAAAAAAGGCAACGTCGGTCTGATCTCCAAGTCCGGTACGCTGACGTATGAAGGTGCGAACCAGGTCGTCAAAGAAGGCTTCGGCATTACAACGGCGGTCGGTATCGGCGGTGACCCGATTATCGGACTGAGCTATAAACAGCTGCTCCCGATGTTCGAAGCGGATCAGGAAACGGAAGCGATCGTCATGATCGGCGAGATCGGCGGCGACCTGGAAATCCAGGCGGCGAAGTTCATCAAGGAAAATATTACGAAACCGGTCGTTGCCTTTATCGCCGGACAGACGGCGCCTAAGGGCAAACGTATGGGACACGCGGGTGCGATCGTCTCCGGTTCTGCCGGTACGGCCGCGGAAAAAATGGCTGCGCTCGAAGCGGCGGGGGTCAAAGTCGTCGTTTCCCCTGCCGAAATCGGTAAAGCGGTGGCAGAGGTCCTTTCGAAATAATGAAAGAGAGTGTCGCGGTTGAAAATGTCCGCTGCAGCGGTTGCGCAGCGACGATCACCAAGGCACTCGAAGCAGAAGGATACCAAGGTGTAGAAGTCGATTTAACGTGCGAGCCTCGAATCGTAACAGTAGAAGTTGAGGACGAGGCGCGATCAGCACAATTTAAATCGATTTTACGAAGACTGGGCTATCCTCTTACAGAAGAGAAAGTCAATGCGTTGGATGCTGCTGGATTGAAAGCAAAGAGCTTCGTCTCTTGCGCCGCCGGCAAGTTTTCAACCAAAAGCGAGTAGGGATCCTCGAAAAGGACTTGACGGAGTCTTTTTCGAGATCCCTTATCTCGCTAAAAATGGAGGAGTATTAATGTTTCATACCGAAAAACCGGGTGATGTTCCAGTATGGGTCAACACCGACAACTGTAAAGCATGTGATATCTGTGTTTCCGTTTGCCCTTCGGGCGTTCTGGGTATGCGCTATGAACCGACGTCGACACTGGGTGCGATGATTTCGATCGACCATCCGGAGAGCTGTATCGGATGTAACGAATGCGAGCTCACATGTCCTGACTTCGCGATTTACGTTGCAGATAAGAAAGAATACAAATTTGCGAAATTGACAGATGATGCGAAAGAGCGCCAGGCGGCGATCGTTGCAAACAACTATATGTCACTTGAGCAGTAAGGAGCAGTAATGTCAAGAATGGTAATTTCAACTGGTAATGAACTGGCTGCAAAAGCAGCCGTAGACGCCGGAGCACGCTTTTTCGGCGGTTATCCGATTACACCGTCTTCGGAAGTCATGCATGAGGCGTCTGACCTCCTGCCGGCGGTCGGCGGGGTAGCGATTCAGATGGAAGACGAGATCGCAGGTATTTCTGCGGCACTCGGCGCTTCCGCAACAGGCGTGAAGTCGTTTACTGCGACATCAGGCCCTGGTATTTCCCTCAAGGCAGAGCAGATCGGTCTCGGCTTTATCGCAGAGATTCCGCTGGTCATCGTCAATGTTATGCGTGGCGGTCCTTCAACAGGTCTGCCGACACGTGTTTCCCAGGCGGACATCGGTCAGGCCAAATACCCGACGCACGGCGACTATGCATCGATCACACTGTGTGCCGGTTCACTGACGGAGTGTTATACGCAGACGGTCCGCGCATTCAACCTGGCGGAAAAATACATGACGCCGGTCTTCATGCTGTTGGATGAAACGATCGGTCACATGCACGGTAAAGCGGAACTCCCTGACCTCGAAGAAGTCGAAGCGAGCGTCGTAAACCGTGCAACGTTTGACGGCGCGCCGGAAGACTACCGTCCGTACGACGTACCGATGAACGAACCGGCGGTCCTCAACCCGATGTTCGAAGGGTACCGCTACCACGTAACCGGTCTGCACCACGGACCGACCGGCTTCCCGACGGAAGACGCGGAACAGTGCGAATTCAACATCGAGCGCCTGACCGGCAAGATCAACACGGTCGCTGCTGAAAACGATGGTCTTGATGATCTTCCGGATTACGAAGAAGTTATGATGGACGATGCGGAAGTCTGTGTCATCGCTTACGGTTCGATCGCACTCGGTGCATTCGAAGCGGTTCAGAAACTGCGTGCAGAAGGAATCAAAGCCGGTCTGTTCCGCCCGATCATGCTGTGGCCGAGCCCGGAAAAACGCATCCGTGAAATCGGTGAGCGTTTCGGCGACAAAATCATGGTAACCGAGCTGAACATGGGTCAGTAC
>JARROU010000214.1:0-2734 GCA_037383585.1 Campylobacterales bacterium
AAAAGGCGTTTCGTCATTGGTCACGAACCGGTAGGCCTCCGGACCGAGGGTCACGATGACCTTTGGGCGTACCAGTTCGATTTCCTTGCGCCAGTAGGGCTTGCAGCTGTTGCATTCGGACGCGGTAGGCTTGTGCGTACCGGCTCCTTTGCACTTGACGGCATGGGTCAGATAGATTTCGTCGGGGGTAAGCTCAAGCACCTTCGTGATCATGCTCTCAAGCGAGGCGCCCGAACGGCCCGCGAAATAGTCGCCGCTGTCGTCTTGCGCCATGGAAACGTAGGCGTCCAGGAACATGACGTTCGCATCGATTCCGCCGGTGCCGGCCATACAGTGTCGGCGGATCTTTCCCAGATCACAGAGGTGGCAGTTGCCGACGATGCGTCTCAGTGACGCAAGATCGTCGGGAAGCTCTCCGTCGACGTTGCGGGGGTTGACGATGACCGGATCGCAGTAGTCGAATCCGAGTGCTTTGAGCCGGTAGAGGTTCTGCAGGAGCGCAGCGTTCTGTTACGATTTCATGAATCAGAGTATAGTGAATGCGGTGTTAAAAGGGAATAAGAAAGGGGGAGGAAGCGCCGCAATCATACGGCGGCTTCGTTAGAGCGATCAGTCTTCGACAGCGACTTCGACCGGCTCGTTTTCCCACAGGCCGTGCTTCGTGCAGTATGCCTGGGCGACCAGTTTCATTTTTTTCGTCGGAACAACGTTGAATGTTACTTCCGCATGACCTTTGGCGCCTTCGCCGCCAAGCATACCGGCAGTGAAAGACGCTTCGCCGAGCAGGGTTTCACCGTTGAACAGGCGGATGCTCTCGATGAAGTGGTCCGGATCGTCCGGGTGCGTGTACTCCTGGCCCATTTTGACGGTCACCGGGAATTTTTCACCTTTTTTTGCAGTTGCGTCACAGTGAACGAACGGAGAGTGACGGTCGATATAGTCTTTCTTCGCTTCGCGTTCTACGGTATCGATATCCACATAACGGTTGATTGTTGGCATGGCATTTCCTTCTGTTTTTGAGTTTATAGTGGGCATTGTACCCACGCAAAGATTTAATAAAACATAAATAAGAGAAATTATATCTGATTTAATGATCGGCTAAGAGAATCCCCTCAACGCCGGGGAATCGGGTCCGGGGCACCTGTTTCCACTATGGACTGAAACAGGGCGTTGTAGAGCATAGGGCGTTCGAGTGTATCTCGGCAGTATTCCAGCAGTTCCTGCGGTGTTTCCAGGCGCTTCGGGGGCAGTCCCAGAAGGCCTAGCGCCGCTTCGAAGACGGCAAGCCGGGCGCGATGTTCGCCCATGCCTCGGCGCATCCGGAACAAGGCGAGGTCGCGGTCGGATTTGGAAAATTTTCCGCCGTCGGGCCGCCGGATGAGATCGTGGTGCACAAACGTCGCATTTGCAAACGTTTCCGCGTCGAGAAACGGTGCCAGAAAGAGCTGGGCGGCACTGCTCTCGAAGAGGTCCCGGCCCCGCACGACCAGGTTGACGCCGCTTCGCTTGTCTTCGAGCACACTCACCAGCTGGTAGGCGGGGATGTCGTCGCGCCGCCACAGCACGAAATCCCCCATAGTACGGTCAAGTTCTACGTCTTCCCGCCCCACCGTGATGACGGTGTTGTCGGGTACGGCAATGCGCATCGCCGTCTGCATCGGTACGAGTTCCCGGCCGGCATCGCGGCACGTCCCGGGGTAGAGGCGCTCCCCTGCGAGGCGTTTTCGCGAACAGTCGCAGGCGAACAGGTGCGCACCGTGCTGCGGCATCCGCTCCATGGCGTTGCGGTATTCGTCGTAGCGCTCCGACTGGGAGTAGTGCGCATAAAAGTCCGCGGGGCCCGACGGACCGCTGTCGGGTTCGATTCCGAGCCACTCCAGCGCGGTGAAGACGTCGTCGACGTATTCCGGCCTGCAGCGTTCCCGGTCGAGGTCGTCGATGCGCAGCAGCAGCCGCCCGCCGCGCAGCCGCACCGCCAGCCAGGTCAGCAGGAAGTTTGCCGCGTTGCCGATGTGCAGGTAGCCGCTGGGAGTCGGGGCGATCCGGGAGACGGTTCCGGTCGGGTTCATGCTTTTTTGTGACCGCCCCCGCGGCGCGGCAGCAGCGTTTCCAGGTGTTCGCCGCCGAGGGTGTAGGCTTCGCCGAAGCCGAACGTCGCTTCCCCGGCGACGGGGCGGAACTCATGGAGATTGAAATCCTGCATCTGCATCAGCATGTCGATGAACCCGGGGTCGAATTTTTTCCTGAATTTTTCCATGATGATCTCGAAGTGCGCACCGTTTTTGGAGACGATGTCCGTTTCGCACTGCAATGAAACCCGCTTGCGGGCGAAGAGGTTTGCAGCAGACGCTTCGTCTTCGATAAAGAGCAAAGCGCCTTTTTTCTCCCGCCGCAGGTTGCCCGCGTGTGCGGCGATGTCGCTGATAAAGACGTAGTAGCGGTGATCGTCGTATACGAACGGGGCGTAGGAAGTGAAGGGAAAACCGTTCTTATCGAGGCTTCCGATGACGACGCTTTGAAACGCGGTGACGAATTCGAGCATGGCCTTCCTTTGCGTAAATACGGAAATTATACCATTCCGGGCGTGATACGGTTTTTATCATGCATTTTTAACCTGCCACGCGTTAAAATCGCGAGACTAATTATTCGACGGGACAGACATGCTGAAGACACTATTGATCGAAATCGGGGTAGAGGAACTGCCGGCGGTTCCCCTGCTCAAAGAACTACCGAA
>JARROU010000215.1:0-6180 GCA_037383585.1 Campylobacterales bacterium
AGAGTAACCGTGAAGTTACTTGATGTTGGCCGTCCAGTATTCGCGGATCATCTGCTTCGTGCTTTCGGGAAGCGGGATGTAGCCGAGTTTTTTCGCACTTTCATCGCCCGTTTTGAACGCGTAGTCGAAGAACCTGGTCACTTTCTTGTTCATGCCCGCTTTCTCTTTGGGAAGCAGGATGAACGTGGCGGCGACGATCGGGTATGACGTGTCGCCGGGCTGCAGGGCGAGCATGGCGTAGAAGTTGTCCTCTTTGGTCCAGCTCGCGTACTTCGCGGCCGCCTGGAAGTTCTCTTCGCGCGCCGGGACCCATTTGCCGCTGGCCGTCTGAAGTGTCGCGGCGGCCAGGTGATTCTTCTCTTTGTAGGCGTTTTCGATATAGCCGATGGTATACGGGGTCTGCTTCAGAAGGTTCGAGACCCCTTCATTGCCTTTGCCGCCGATTCCGACGGCCCAGTCGATCGCTTTGCCGGCGCCGAAGTTGTTCGCCCAGTTTTCTGAGCTTTTCGTCAGGTAGTACGTGAAGTTGTAGGTCGTACCCGACCCGTCGGAACGGTGCACGACGATGATCTGCTCGTTGGGCAGTTTCACGCCCTTGTTGTCCGCGGCGATGGCCGGATCGTTCCAGCGGGTGATCTTGCCGGCAAAAATATCCGCGACGGTGCTGTTTTTCAGTTTCAGCTGCTCGTCGGCCACGCCCGGGAGATGGTAGGCGATGACGATGGAGCCGATGACCGCCGGGAACTGGAGCAGTTTCGCTTTGTTAAGCTCTTTGGTTTTCAGGGGCTTGTCCGATGCACCGAAATCGACGATGCGCTTGGTGATCTGTTTGATGCCGCCGCCCGAGCCGATGGATTGGTAGTTGACACGGGCATGGGTTTCCTTGCCGTAATGGAAGGTCCAGTCGTAATAGAGCGGGGCGGGGAATGAGGCACCGGCGCCGCTGATTCGGTCGGCAGCCGACGCCGATGTCAGTGCGAGCGATGCGAGCGTCAGTGCGGTTGCAATGCGTTTGAGCATAAACGATCCTTCGTGTTGTGATGGCGGCATTGTAGATTGTCCCGGTTACAGAATGATTACATCGTGAGACAAGAGCGGGATGGTACAAGCGGTGTTTGTAACCTTTATGTTACCTACGCGACGTATAATCCCGCCCGTCATTAATTACCGAACAACGGACGCTGATGCGATAGCGCCGCGCCCATGGGCAGTGCAAGGCGCTGTCGGCGGAAGTTGTGATACACTATTTGAAAAGTAAGGATGAGCATGCTTCCACGTTATGAAACGAAGTTGCGCGAGATACAGGTGATGATCGCCGAGATCATTCACAAAGAGGTGACGGCGAACCGTTTGGCTCTCGAGGCGTATACCAGTAACAACCTGGAAGGGTTTGACGAGGCGAAGTCTACGCTCAATACGATCGAACACGAAGGCAACACCGTCGACAACGAGATCGTCAAGACCTTTGCGCTGTTCGGCCCGGAAGCGCAGGAGCTGCGTGCGCTGATTTCCTACCTGAAAATGACGAACGAACTGGTGCGCATCGCCGAGGGAAGCAAGAAGTACGCCCGACGTATCCGCGAACACCTCCAGAGCGAGTGCGATCTCACGCCGTTTCAAAGCGTCATCGTCCAGCTGCACAAAAGCGTCGTTAATGCCCTGACGTATATCCACGACTGTGTTAAGAACATGGGACAGTGCGATGTCGAAGAGACCTACCGAAAAGTGATGGTCGAAGAGAGCAAGAATGACGACCTGTTCGCGATTCTGGAAAAGGACATCATGGCCCATATTGTTTCCGAGAGCGAGCTCTCTCCCGAATACGTCCGCGTGCTCGGAACGCTCCGCAAGCTCGAACGGGTGTGCGACCGTGCGGTCAATGTCGCCAACTTGCTGCTGTTCGAGCAAAAAGGCGGGAAGCTTCAGAGCTATTAATGGAAGTGAGTCAGTGATGCCGCAAGCTACGATCGTAATCGTCGAAGATGAAGAGGATCTGCTCGAGCTGATCGAACACAACCTTGAACAAGAGGGGTTTAAGACGATCGGTTTTCTCAATACGAAAAACGTCCGGCGTGTCCTCGACGAAGAACCGGTCGACGTGCTGATCATGGACCGGAACCTTCCCGGCGCCGAAGGCAGCGAATTTGTCGCCGCGCTGCGCAAAGAGGGGATCCAGACGCCCGTCATCTACCTCAGTGCCAAGAACAAAGACAGTGACATCGAAGAAGGGTTCCTGCGCGGCGGAGACGATTATATGACCAAGCCTTTCAATATGAAAGAGCTGCTGCTGCGCATCAATGCGCTCCTGCGCCGTACCAAAGGCACGCCCTCCGAGGGGGTCGTAGGTTACCGGGATATCCTGCTCAACCTCGCCTCGCGGGAAGTGACGATTGACGGCGTTCCCGTGGCACTGACCAAGCTCGAATTCGACCTGCTGCATACGCTGATCGCCAACCAGAACGTCGTGCTCGACCGGGATTATCTGCTCGAGCACGTCTGGGGCGGCGATGAGATCTACCAGGACCGCACCGTCAACGTCGCGATCAACCGCCTCAAAGAGAAGATCGATCCCGGCAAAACAAAAGAATACATCAAGACGGTCCGCGGGGTAGGATATACGCTTTGCTGAAGATCCACCACTTTTTCGTCCTGCAGTTTCTCGGCATCTTCGCGCTGATGGGCATCGTCGCTGCGTTCATCGGTTATTTCACCTTGAAAGAATCCGTCATAAAAGCAGAGCGTATCAAACCTTGACGGCTATGTGGCCGAGGTGGGCCCGCGGATCGGCAAACGCATCACGGTGATCGCCAAAGACGGGACGGTTGCAGCGGAAAGTGACGCGGACCGGCTGGAGATGGAGAACCACGCCAACCGGCAGGAGGTCATGGAGGCCGGACGCCGGACCTATGGAAAGGCGGTCCGCTATTCGCATACGATCGGGGTGGATTTTCTTTACGTTACGAAACGGGTCGCCTGGCAGGGCGAAACCTATACGCTCCGTCTGGCCGTCAGCCTGGAGAAGATCCTCAAGGACTTCTATACCCTCCTGTTCCGCCTTGCGGCCGTCTTTTTGCTGTTGATGTCGCTGGTGGTCTATCTCGCGGTCCGCATGAGCNNNGTCAAACCGCAGTATTTTACGGAGTTTCTCCAGATTTCGCTGCTGTTGAAAAACCTCGTGAAAAAGCTGGCGAAGCGCGAAAAACAGAAACGAAAGTATACGGCACGGCTGCGGCTGATCAACAAGCAGCGCAACGACATCCTTTCGGCGATCAGCCACGAGTTCAAGAACCCGATCGCATCGATCGTAGGGTATGCGGAGACCCTCTATGACGATCCGCATATCGACGGAAAGGTACGGCAGCGCTTCTTGCAGAAGATCACGGCAAACGCACAGAAGATCTCGACGATGCTTGACCGCCTCTCGCTCTCGGTCAAGCTCGAAAACAACGACCTCGAACCGTCACGCACCCGCTTTGACCTTTGCGACCTGGCACGCGAGTGCGCGAACAATATCGCCAAGAAATATCCGGAGCGCGAACTGCAGGTCTCCTGCGATGAGAGCCCGATCGAGGCGGACCGGACGATGATCGATCTCGTCGTCACGAACCTGCTCGACAATGCGATGAAATATTCCGAAGATGAGGTGACGCTCGAGATCAGCGAGAGGACGCTCTGGGTACACGACCGCGGCATCGGCATTGCCGAAAAAGAGCTCGAACGCATCAGCAGCAAGTTCTACCGTGTCCAGAAAAACACCTGGGACAATTCGATGGGGCTCGGACTCTCGATCGTCAGCTATATCCTGGCGATGCACGGCACGAAACTGCAGATCAAAAGCGCAGAGGGCGAAGGTTCCTCTTTCGGTTTTGATATCACTGCTCTGCAGCAGGACGCTTCCTCCTGAAGGTTGCGTTTCCGGAACCCCGCAAGCACGGCAGATAGCGGCTTCTTCTTCGCATTGTAATTCTTCTGTAACATTTGTAACATACCATTGCGCCACTATATTAAGGGGCGCTTCTCAACAGACGCAAGGCACTTTTCACGTTTCGAATGCACCCCTGGAGAGAGAAGAACGTTTGACACTATGGATTGACAAACTCTTTGCGAATGCCACCCGTGTGATCGCGGTGGCGGTGCTGCTGATCGTCGCTTGGATCTTTACCGTACTGTTCCAGCAGTCGACGGAGGCGATGGCGGCCTTCGGGTTCGATTTTATCACCCAGGACAAATGGGCGCCGAACCTTGAGAAGTTCGGCGGTTTCGCCGCGATCGCCGGCTCGGTGATCTCGACGTTCCTGGCCATGCTGCTCTCCGTGCCGGTGGCCATCGGCGTCGCGATTTTCCTCAGCGAGATTGCCCCGGCAAAGCTGAAATCCCCCGTCGGGGTTACATCGAGCTGCTGGCGGCGATCCCCTCGGTCATTTACGGGATGTGGGGTCTGTTCTACTTCGTTCGGTTCGATGATCCTGGCCCTGGGGCGCGCCGTCGGCGAGACGATGGCCGTGACCTTTGTCATGGGGAACGTGCACAAGGTATCGCTGGACCTGACGCAGCCGGCGACCTCGATCCCGGTCACGCTGGCCAACGAATTTACCGAGGCCGATACGGACCTGTATTTCTCGAGCCTCTTCGAACTGGCGCTGATCCTTATGGTGATGAGCTTCGTCATCATCGCGCTGGCCAAGTTCTATTTTCTGCGCCGCACAAGGAAGGTAAAATGACCGCCATCGAAAAACGCATTCTCGTCAACAAGATCGTGCTCGGCCTCTCAAGCTTGTCGGCCGTGGTCGGCATGGCGTTCCTTTTCTGGATCCTTTACGTCCTGGTCGCCAACGGCATCGACGCGATCAACTGGAACATCTTCGCGTTCGAAGGCGCGCCTCCGGGCTATGAGGAGAGCGGTCTGAAGCAGGCGCTGATCGGCCAGCTGATCCTGGTGACCGCCGCGACGTTCGTCGGTGTGCCGCTGGGCATCCTTGCCGGGACGTACCTGAGCGAGTACGGCCAGAAATCGAAACTGGCCGAGACGATCCGCGACATCTCCGACATTATGATGAGCGCACCGAGCATCGTCATCGGTTCGTTCGTCTACGCCGTCGTGGTCATGCCGATGGGACATTTCAGCGGATGGGCCGGCGTGGCGGCGCTGGCGATCATCATGCTCCCGATCATTCTACGTACGACCGACGACATGCTGCAGCTCGTGCCTTCGACGCTGCGCGAAGCGGCGTTCGCACTGGGCGCACCGAAATACAAGGTGATCATGCAGGTCGTCTACCGCGGGGCCAAGGCGGGGGTGCTGACCGGGGTGCTGCTGGGCATTGCCCGCGTGGCCGGCGAGACGGCACCGCTGCTGTTTACCTCGTTCAACGACAACTATCTCAATTACGATCTGAACGAGCCGATGGCGTCGCTGACGGTGACGATGTACAACTACGCCACCAGCCCGTACGAAGACTGGCAGCAGATGGGATGGGCCGCCGCCTTTATCCTTTCGATGTTTATTCTCGGCCTGAACATTCTCGGCCGTCTGATCCTACTCAAGAAAAAAGGGAGATAGCCCATGGCTACCGTTATTGACATTCCGTCCGAAAAGGCGATCGAAGTCAGCAATTTCAACTTTACCTATGCCGGTGCGGATGCACCCAACCTGAAAAACATCTCGATGCCGATTGCGAAAAACGCCGTCACGGCGCTGATCGGGCCTTCAGGCTGCGGCAAAACGACCCTGCTGCGTTCGTTCAACCGGATGCACGACCTCTATCCCGGCAATCGGTATGAGGGCAAGATCCAGTTCGAGGGGCGCAACATCGTCGACCCGAACGAGGACCTGATCAACCTGCGCATCAAGATCGGGATGATTTTCCAGAAACCGACGGCGTTTCCGATGAGCATCTTCGACAACATCGCCTACGGGATGCGTCTTCAGGGCTTAAAGAACAAGACGGAGCTGGCCGACCGCGTCGAAAAGGCGCTCCGCGACGCCGCGATCTGGGATGAGGTCAAGGACCGTCTGAAACACGATGCGAACGGGCTCTCCGGCGGCCAGCAGCAGCGGCTCTGCATCGCCCGGGCCATCGCGGTCGAGCCGGACGTCCTGCTCTTCGACGAGCCGACCTCGGCGCTCGATCCCATCTCCACCCAGGGGATCGAAAAACTGGTCATGGAGCTGCGCGACCG
>JARROU010000216.1:0-5888 GCA_037383585.1 Campylobacterales bacterium
GATGGAGAGCAGGGAGTGAAAGACCGTCGGCTCGAAAAGGTCCTTGTCGTAGTCGATGGCGATCATGATCTTTTCGCCTTTGAACGCGACGTAGATCTTGCTGCCCGTATCCTTTTTCAGTTTCAGCAGCCGTTCCATCATGGTGTGGGTGAGGATGTAGCGCGCCTCGATCTGGTCGCTGCCGTAGACGACGAAGGCCTTCTCGAAGGCGGGGTCGTCCATCTTGACGAGCTGGTCCTTGGTGAAGTTGCGCGACTGCAGCATGCCCCCGATGAAGGAGCCGAAGAGGTTCTCGGCCAGGTCGGGGAGCACGACGGTCCGCCCCTTGAAATGCTTGTTGAAGTCCGCGACGATATAGAGCCCCTGGAAGATCGTCGTCCAGTGGGTTCTGCCCTTGGAATCGCGGCTGCGGTGCTCGGCGTGGATATCGGAGAACTGGATGGAAATGCCGTCGATCTGCCCCCGGACGAAGTCGTTGCCCCGATAGCGGTCGACGCGTTGGGTGAAGAGGCCCGAGTACTGGAACAGCGACTGGGGGATCGTCGCATCGGGAGCGTAGCGGAGGTCTTGCTCGATCGCTTCGATCAGCGGCCGGATGATCTGTTCTTTGAAGCCGCTGCGGTAGCCGCTGATCAGGAAGCGGTACCCGAACCCTCCGACGGCCGCGGCCCCGACGCCGATCCAGATGTAGGCTTCGTTGAAACAGTGGCAGCTGCCGTAGATGAGGCCGATGATCCCCAGCGCGATGGCGGCCAGGATGCCGAAAAAGAGAACGATCCGCTTTTTGACGCGGCTGCGCTGCGCTTCGAGGTCCTGCAGCGAATCGTACAGCTCGGTGTAGTAGAAGTCGGTCAGTTCGGAGGTGCTTTTCATCCGTGATTACTGCTTGAAAAGGTCCCCGACGCTGACGTTTCTGCGTTCGTCCTCCGTGATCTCGAAGACCTGCTTGCGCGAATAGTGCATCATGTTCGCAAGGATGTTGGTCGGGATCATCTCGATGGCGTTGTTGTAGTCCGTCACCGCCTGGTTATAGGCGCGGCGGGCGGCGGCGATCTGGGCTTCGACCTCGGAGAGGGTGCGTTGCAGGTGCATGACGTTCTCGTTGGCCTTGAGGTCGGGATAGTTCTCGACGGCGACCATGATGTTGCCCAGCGCGGAGGTGATCTGTTTGTCCAGCGCGATCTTTTTCTCGTCCGAGATGCCCGGTGCCATCGCCTGCGCGCGCAGCTCCGTCACTTTTTCGAGGATCTTTCTTGGAAACAAGGCTGTTGTACATCAGCACGACGATGACGATGAGAATGGCAAAGATGATGAGCGCGGTCATAGGGAGACTCCGTGGATAAAATGATGTTTATTGTACTAAAGGGCACCTCTAAAACCCCTGTGCAGGTGTCAGCGGTGCCCAAAAAACGCTCGAAATCCCCTGGGAACGCCGCGGCGGGAATAAGAAAAAAACAAACGCACTGCCGATACAATAGAAAAAAACACAACGAGGAAGCGCATGCAGAGCAGACGTTATATTATCCGGGGCAACGTGCAGGGGGTATGGTACCGCGCGACCGTTGAGGAGCTGGCAAGGGAAGCCGGGTTTTCCGGCTATATCCGCAACCTCCAGGACGGCAGTGTCGAAGCGGGGGTCAGTTGCCCGAACGAGGACTGTTTTGACCAGTTTGAAGCGCTGCTTCGTCAGGGGTCGCAGCTGAGCATCGTCGACAATATGTCGTATGACATCATCGAGGAAATTTTCGAAGGGGAGTTCGAACGCAGGTGAGTGCCGGCGCAAAGCGCACCCATCACCTCATTACCAAATAGCTTCTTCCTTTCATTTGAGAAAGAAACGAAGCGCAAGCTTTTCTTTGCCACTTTTTTAGAAAAAGTAGCACAAAAATCGTCGTTATGTGAATCGCTCGCCCTTCCCGGCTTTATGCCTCCGGGACGGCTTTCAAGGAACGCTCAACGACCGTTTACCATCTTTATTAATGTGCTTCGGCTTACCGAAGCAAACCCATCCACCCATCCACCCATCACCCCATTACCTCATTACCCCATTACCCCATCACCTCATTACCTCTCACTAATCTTCCGCCGCATGCCGTCCCGCCAGATGGCCGCTGCCCCATGCGAAATGGAAATTGAACCCGCCGCGGCGGCCGGTGATATCGATGACCTCTCCGGCAAAATAGAGTCCTTTCACCTTTTCCGATTCCATCGTTTTATTGTCGATCTCGGAGGTATCGATGCCGCCGCCGGCGATCTCCGCATGTTTGTACCCATGGGTGTCCGTCACGATAAAGCCCCACTGCTTGATCGCATAGGCCGTCTTTTTGGCCGTTTTGGCGTTCAGATCCGAACAGAGCATGTCTGCAGAGAGTTTGTGTTCACTCAGCAGCGGCCGGATCAGTTTGTGCGGCAGCAGTCCGCAGAGCAGGTCGTACAGTGTGTCGTCGGGGAGCAGTTTCGCCATCTGCTCGATCTGGGTGCCGAGTGCCTGGAGGGCAAAACGCGGAAGCAGGTCGACTTTGAGCGTGACATAGGCGAAATCCCTCAGCGCTTTTGAAGCGCGGTGTGAGAGGTCGAGCACGGCGAAGCCGGAGAGCCCGTAGCGGGTAAAGAGGATATCGCCTTCTTCTTCCCCGGCGGGGGCATTGTCGATCATAAGCGTGACGCGCGCCGTCGTTTTGACGCCGGCCATTTTTGAAAGGCGGTCGTCTTCGAGGTGCAGGCCGACGAGCGAAGGGAAGGGGACGACGACGCGGTGACCCAACGCGGCGGCGAAGCCCATACCGCTGTCGTTGCCGCCGAGCTGCGGGGCGGCGGGGGAGCCGGTGGCGATGATGAGCCGCTCGAAGCGCTGCGTACCGGCCGTGGTTCTGACGAAAAAGTGCTCTTCCTCTTTGGAGACTTCCGCAACATACGTATCGGTTTCAAAGCGGACCCCGAGATGCACGGCGGCACGGGTGAGGGCGGCCTGGACGGTCCGCGCTTCGTGACTGAGCGGATAGCATTTGCCGTCCTCTTTGATTTCCAGCAGCAGTCCGATGCTTTTGCAGAATCGCTCGAAGGTCTTGAAGGGCATCGCGTTCAGCGCAGGAGCGGCGAATGCGGGGGCTTCCCCCTCGAAATCGCCGACGTCCGATATGCGGTTGATGATGTTGCAGCGGCCGTTGCCCGATGCAAGGATCTTCTTGCCCGGTTCCGCATTCTGTTCATAGACGGTGACGTCGGCGCCGTTCTGCGCCGCGGTGATCGCCGCCATCAGACCTGCGGCACCGCCGCCGATTATTGCGATTTTTTTCATAGGAAATTGTAGTTTTTATTGGGTTAGTTTCGGGTTAGGGGGAGGTGATGAATGATGAATGATGGGTAGTAGGTGGTAGGTAGTAGGATATTCTGTGCCTTCGAGCTGAACCGGGACCCCTTTCTTGTTGACCGTGTGACATGCCGCACAAGTGACAGGACCTGAGTATTCGCCGTCCGGGCTGTACTGCAGTGCCTGCTCGTGTGTCGTGATGTCAACGGTACGGTTCGGTCCGTCATAGCGTGTAGAGTACAGGCCGTGCGGAGACTCGTGACACGTCTGACATGCGAGGTCGCCGTGCGCTTTGGAGTAGCGGTACAGGGACAGCTTGTTGTTCTG
The DNA here is from genome assembly GCA_037383585.1 of Campylobacterales bacterium. Taxonomy (GTDB): domain Bacteria; phylum Campylobacterota; class Campylobacteria; order Campylobacterales; family Sulfurimonadaceae; genus Thiomicrolovo. Next base: position 3,638 of record JARROU010000216.1, read on the forward strand.
GTCGATCGGGAAGTACTGACCGCCTTCGCTTTCAACAAACGGTGCCATGTGACAGTCCGCACAGTGCGGTTCACTTGCCGCCAGCCACCAGTCGTTACCGCCGGATGCCGCTGCATACGGTACCGCGCCGCCTTCCGGGTGGTTCCACGGTTTCAGGTCAAGCTTGCCGTCTTTGCCGACGTTTTTGACAAGAACGGCGGATTCATGCTCTGTATAGTAGCGCATGACATTGTTGAGGCCGGTCGTTTTCGGGTCGGCAATCGCAACAAATTTCTTCATGTCGCCGCCGGAAATCGCTTTGACGATCTCTTTGAGAGACTGGTTACGGATCGTTTTCCCTTCAAGGGTCTGAACCGTCGTCAGCTCATCCATCGCCTGCATTTTCTGCGCGACTTCGGTGTGGCAGTTTGTACAGTAAAGACCACGGAGTATGGAAACTTTTTCACTGTGTTCGTCTTTGTGCGCCACTTCGTTAAGCTGGAACTTGCCGTATTCGTTCAGGAAGAACGGCGGTTTCGCATCCGGGTTGGAGTGGGCGTCACGGCGGACATAACAACCGCCGCCGCTGGTACGGACATCGCCTTCGCTGAAGCGGCCTTCGCCGTAGCGGTTCGCAACACGGTACGGGTTCGTATCGTCGTTCATGCTCGGGTTCTGGAAGTGCGTCGGGTGACACGCCTGGCAAGACTGTGAGCGACCAGCAGCATCCGGCATCGGGACAATACCGAGGTGGAACCCGTGGATCGCTTCGGACATCGGTTTCGCTTTGACCGTTTTGTAGCCGGTCGCACCCGGGCGCGGTTCTTCGAGGTTACCCGAAACATTGTCACCGTGACAGTCGGCACAGTTGACCTCACCGGTCTGTCCGAGGCGGTTGGAAGACGCTTTGTCGTTGTAGTGGCTCAGGAACGTCGTTTTGTGGTGCGCGTCGTGCAGCGCCAGGATGTTGATGGAAGCTTCACTGAGGCGCGCCATGTATTCGCTTTCATCCGGATAGGTTTTCCAGTAGGCGTATTCGCGGTCGCTGGCGGTGATGCCTTCGTCGCGTGCCATCTGTGCCGCTTTGCCCTGACGGGAGTGACAGGCGTAACAGTTCGGGATGTCGACCGGGTTGGTACCGAAGTACTCGATGATCTGGCCGTTTTCATCCATGATCGGACGTCCGTTCTGGTCGTGGATCTGGACCGTGGACTTCTGGAACGGCTGGAAATCTTTTTCGGTGACGGAACGGATCGTCCCTTTACGCGTCGAATCGTTGAACGCCGTCAGCGGAAGTCCCAGTGCGTCCCAGAGGTGTGATGCGGTCAGGACCAGCGGGATATTCTGAACCGCGGGAACCAGTGTGTTGGTGAAGACGACGTTGCTGCCGTCTTTGCCGGAATACTCGAGGTAGCCGCCGGCAATGTGTTTGCCGGTCGGGCCGGAGTCGATCGGCACTTTGATGTCTTTACCGACGAGCAGGCGGTCTTTTGCCGTGGCACCTGCAGGAATCGTGCCTTCAAGGTCTTTATAGATGAAGAGGTGTTTCCAGACGTAGTTGGCGACATTATCGCCCGGATCGTCCATGCGGCCGTTGCCGTCAACGTCTTTCAGGACACCCCAGTAACGCATCTTGTTACCTTCACTGTATGAGTTGTCTTTGGTGTAGTAATACATTTTGACGTTGTCATTCGGTGTCAGTAGTTTTGGAAGTTCACCCTTTGTCCCGGAACGGACAGCCTGTGACTGGATCGAGTTGTACGGCGGGATCACACAACAGTAGCTCATCTCAAAGCCGACACAGTGCATACCGAGTTCGTAATTGATAAAAAGGTTGACGTCGTTTACAGGGTTATAGGATTTGATCTTTTTCCCATTGACCTTAACGGTGTCACTCTTCAACTTGTTCAGTTTGAACGGCGGATTCATATCATAGGTTGAAGCCGACATTACAGACGCTGTTGATAGCGCTAGGGCACCTGCCAGTAAAGCAGATTTACCCCACATTTTTTCTCTCATTATGCACTCCTTGCATTAAAAATCGTTATATCTTTGCATAATGAGATTAAACTTAGCTTTAATTGAAATATATTTGATAACCCTGTGATAAAAAGTTGATATAAATAAGCAAAAATTATACACTACTAACTTATGGTATATATATTTCTTATGTATGGCTATTATGTTTTATTATATATTGTATATGATAGATTGATTTTTAGGGGGTGATAAAAGGGGGAAAGAGAGGGTGACTATCGATCACCCGGAAACA